>PDSN01000148.1 GCA_002748505.1 Gammaproteobacteria bacterium
AGTCAGCACTGAACCGGTTTATGATTGAATTTGAAGAGCGATTGCAGGGTTGTCTGTAATCGATAAGTGGCAGATACACACTTGGGTTTACAGGCTCTTATTAGGTAACTGACAAGACGCACATCTGAAGCTACGGATACGCCCTCTTTTAGCCATTGTGGAGAAAGAGGGCTATCGGGAGAAGCAATGGTGCCTCTTACATCCGCTCCATCACTTCAATCCCCAGCAAATCCAAGCCGGTTTTCAAAGTATCAGAGGTCAGGGCAGCCAAACGCAAGCGGCCATCGCGAACAGGCTGAGCAACACCCTCTTTCAAAATCGGGCACGCCTCATAAAAACTCATGAAATTACCTGCCAACTCATATAAATAGTTACACATCTGGTTCGGAAGACCGTCGCGGGCTGTGCTTTCGATAGCCTCACCAAACTGCAACAACTTCACCGCCAATGTCCGTTCTGCTGGCTCCGACAATTGAATATCCGCAGAGGTATAAGCAGTATCACCGACTTTACGGAAAATACTTTGAATCCGTGCATAAGCATACTGAAGATACGGCGCGGTATTACCTTCAAAGCTCAACATACTGTCCCAACTGAACACATAATCCGAAGTACGATTCCTGGATAAATCAGCATACTTAATCGCACTGATACCTACTTTACCCGCAATCTCGCGAAGCTCAGCCTCATCCATGTCAGGGTTCTTTTCACTCACCAAGGTGAAAGCACGCTCAACCGCTTCGCCCAGCAAATCGGCCAGTTTGATCGTTGTACCCGAACGTGTTTTAAACGGCTTACCATCTTCACCCAGCATCGTACCAAATGCCATATGCTCATAAGAAGCGGCTTCATCAATGTATCCGGCCTTACGTCCGAGCGTGAATACCTGACGGAAATGCAGACTCTGACGCACATCCACAAAATACAAAACACGGTCGGCTTTCAATACATTGTTCCGGTGACGCAAGGCAGCAAGATCCGTAGTCGCATACAAATAACCACCGCCGGACTTTTGAATAATCAAGGGTATGATGCTGCCATCCTTATTGCGGAACTCCTCCATAAAAGCGCACTGTGCGCCATCACTTTCTTCCAGCAAACCCTGAGCCTGCAAGTCGTCTACCACATTTGCCAGATCATCGTTATAGGCACTTTCCGGCATAACATCTTCACGTGTCAGCGACACCCCCAGCCTTTTATAAGCAGCCTCGCAATGATGCAGTGAAATATCAATAAACTGCTGCCACAACGCATTACACTTTTCATCACCCGATTGCAGGCGTACCACATATTCACGCGCGGTATCCGCAAACTCTGGCTCTTCATCAAAACGCACCTTGGCCGCACGGTAGAAAGTTTCCAGATCCGCCAACTGCATCGACAGTTCACCACCCTGCGCCTTCAGGCTTTCCATGTGCGCCAGCAACATACCGAACTGCGTACCCCAGTCACCGACATGATTCTGGCGGATAACCTTGTGACCCTGAAACTCCAGCACACGCACTACCGCGTCACCAATAATGGTCGAGCGCAAATGACCGACATGCATTTCTTTCGCCAGATTGGGGGCGGAATAATCAACCACCACGGTTTGTGCTGGCTCAACGGCAGCCACACCCAAACGCGCATCGGATGAAACCTGCTCGCAACTACTGGCCAGCCAGTCATTTTTCAGATGAATATTCAGAAAGCCCGGCCCGGCCATCTCAACTTTCTCCGCTACATCCGATAAATCCAACTGCTTCAGCACCTTGCCAGCCAGCTCACGCGGATTCATTTTCAACTGCTTCGCCGCAGCCATCACACCATTAGCCTGATACTCACCAAACTCTGGTCGTGCTGATGGTTTCACAATAGCCGTCACCGTTTCAGGTGCGCCAACAGTATGTAAAGCAGCAGTAATACGGGTATCAAGGGATTCGCGAATATTCATAACGTGATCTGGTTCATTAGTCTAAAGAGGCGCATTGTAGCCGGAATGTAGGGTGATATTAAATAAAACTCTATGTGGAGGCGGTTTCAGCCAACTGGATAAATTCCACACAAACGCTACAATGCGGCTCTGTCCAGATACTTTGTAAGGGTCATTTGATGAGTGAACAATACAGCCAACAGGCACTGGGCAGCGTCGGAAAAATAAGCGGAGTAAAGCCACTTTATAAACTACCGGCAAACTCCAAATAGCGGAGGACACCACGGACTAACCCATGCACACCTACCTCACCTGCTTCGACATCCAGGGCGACCGTTCCCGCCGCTACGTTGCCCGCGAGCTGGAACGGTACGGGTTGCGAGTACAGAAATCCGTATTTGAGATTACGGTACATAATGACAAGGCACTGTTAAGGTTGAAAAAACGCTTACAACAATGGACGGAGGATGGTGACGATATTCGTTTCTATCACCTCTGTCTGGCTTGTCGCAAGGTGTCACATACGGTCGATAATCAGCGGGTCGCGCATTTCCCGAAGGCGGTGGTGTTGTGAGTCCGCTGCCGAGCGGGGCGGCTGCGTTGCCGATTGAGTCGCTGTTGCCGCTGCGGGTGTTGACGATTACGCTGGAGTTTACCGCTGCTGCGAGTCCGCGTTTTTTCCATCAGCCTGCCCTTACCGCTTTTCTGCGTTTTCTGGTGGGGTCTCCTGATGATTATGACCAGCTGATTCGGATTGATGCGCCGGAAAGTGGCCTTGTTAAGTTCCGGCGCGGTGATCATTATCGCTTTGTGCTGGTGGGGCTGGCTGGCAGTGATGCCTTGCTGGATGAATTATTGGCGCAACTGGCAAGGCTGCCGCACAGTGCTTCGAAAAGCAGCGCCAACGGGGATCAGCAGGCTCAGAAGTTGCCGTTTCGGGATAATCTGAAGCTGGTGAGTGTGGTGGATTTTTTTACCCGACAGGAAATTCACGCACTGCATGAAGCCTGTGGTTATGACCTCGATACCTTGCAGCAGGAGGCGGAGTTATGGGCGCAGCAGACCGCTATACGTTGGCAGTGGTTGTCTCCGGCGCGGTTGTTAAAAGCGAAGGCGCAACGGGGTCAGCAGAAAGGTGAGGCGCGTTTTGTGCATGATGCCGCTGATTTGTCAGCCGGTTTGTTGCTGGCGCGTTTGTACAGCAGTATCAGCACCCTGATTCGTGAGCGGGAGGGGCTTGACCGCCTGCCTGCGGCGACTGTGCCGGAGGCGGAAATCCATCATCAGCATGCGTTCTGGCTGGAGGCCGGTTATGCGGATGCAGCGGGGCGTCATCAGGTGATGGGCGGGTTGGCCGGGGTGGTGGGTCTGCGATTTGCCGAGCCGTTGTCGGCTGCCTGGTGGTCGTTGCTGATTCTGGGGCAGTATCTGGGGATAGGCCAGCGTACCACCTTTGGCTGGGGGCGTTATACGCTGATCAGTGCCGAGGGCGGTTTCAGTTACCGTGCGGAATATGCGCTCAATTCATTGCTGCTACAGGCGAAAGAGGAAGAAAACCTGTTACGAGCCTGGCGGCATGTGATTACCGGGCGCGATGTGCCTGAAGACCTGATTGCTGAGGATGAGTCCATTGTCAGCGACTGGCGCGAAGATGAGGAGCCGGACGAGACCGATGCGCCGCTGGAGCGCTTGCAGGAAGATCTGGATAAAATGCTGTTCGGGCGTTATCAGGCACCGGCATTGCGAGGTTATCTGATTCCGAAGCCGGATGGCGGGGTGCGGCCACTGGCGATTCCGCCGTTGTATGACCGCGTGTTGCAACGGGCCTTGCAGCAGGTATTAACGCCAGCCTTTGAGCAACTGATGTATAGCCAGAGTCACGGCTATCGTCCGGGGCGTTCGCGGATGACGGCGGGCAAGGAGATTCAACAGGCCTGGCGCGAGGGTTATCAGTGGGTGTATGAAGGCGATGTGCGTGACTTTTTTGACAGCGTACAATGGCAAACCCTGCGCGAGCGGCTGGAGGCGTTTTATCTGCATGATCCGGTGATTGACATGATCCTGAACTGGATGGCGGCACCGGTGCAATACCGCGATGCCCTGCTGGAACGGCATCAGGGGTTGCCGCAGGGTTCGCCGTTGAGTCCGTTGATGGCGAATCTGATTCTGGATGATTTTGACCGCGACATGCAGGCACAAGGCTTCCATCTGATTCGTTTTGCCGATGATTTTGTGGTGTTGTGTAAAGATCCGCAGGCTGCCCGACAGGCGCAACAGGCCGCCCGTGCCTCATTGCAGGAACACGGGCTGGATATACACCCGGACAAGGAGCACGTGGCCGGGATGGATGATGGCTTCCGTTATCTGGGCTATCTGTTTGTCAAGGATATGGCGCTGGACATCAGCGGTCAGGCGCGTCCGGCAGCCAGCGACGCTCAGGCCGTACCGGAGCATTCCTGGATGGCCGAGCTGGGGCGGCGTGAGGCAGAACACGCCCACAGTGCCAAACGGCTGGCGGCCATTGTGGACAAATTACAGCGGCAGCAGGCGATTTTTTGTGGGGAACGGGAAAACAGTGGTGCCTTATTAACCGTTACCGGCGCTCCGGCAGTGTTATCCACGCTGAACCGGCAACTGCATGTGCATCGGGATGATAAAACGCTGCATAAAATACCCTGGCAGCAGTTACAGGCGGTGTTGTTACTGGGCAATCATCAAATCACCACCCAGGCGATGCATGCGGCGCTGAGTGCCGATGTGCCGGTACATTTGGCCACCGGCACCGGCTATTATCGTGGCTGTGTAACGCATAACCGCAACAGTCAGCATCAGGCAGTGTGGATGCAGCAGATTCTGGCATTTCAGGATCAGGATAAGACGTTGTATTGTGCGCGTGAGGTGGTGGTGGCACGGCTGCGGCACATGAAGGAGGTATTGCGCCAGCGGAAACAGGCCGACCACCTGACGGCACTGGAGAATGCCTTACGCAAGGCGGGCAACGCGAAAACCCCGGAGACGCTGCGCGGCCTTGAGGGTAGTGCGACGCGGGAATATTATCAGCGGCTTGCTGACCTGTTGCCGGACGAGATCGGTTTTAGCGGACGTAACCGGCGACCGCCGCGTGATCCGTTTAAT
>PDSN01000149.1 GCA_002748505.1 Gammaproteobacteria bacterium
TGCCAGCGCTTGAGATGCCATTTTACCCGATCAGCGGCGTTGAACTGGGCGTCGAGCACGGCGATAAAAGTAAACACCCCCGAGAGCTTGCGCACAATCAAGGCAAAATCCCGCGATGGCGGGGTGAAATAACCACTGGTGGCGGACTTCACCCCCAACTTGCTCGCGCGCCGCATCAAGGAGGAATGTCGCCAGCAATACTCACCGTCCTCGTTCAAGTACTTTGCAGGCAACTGCTTGGGATCCTGCAAGGGCTCCAGCAAATGAAAGCAAAACTCCGCAAATATGCGCCGCGCCTCATCGCAGGCATCGGCGGGCAGACAGTCCAGTCCGATCAAGCCCTCGGCAACACCATCCACATCGCGCACAAGTCCCGCCTCTATCACCCGGCCTAATTCGCGGCAAAAACGCGCGTCGCATTCGAGTACCGAGCCAAAATCCAGTAACACCAACTCATCGTTAGCTTCTCGCTTGCGCCTGTCATCCAGTGCAATCAGATAATTGCCAAAATTCGGGTCAGTTTGCATCAGACCCCAGTCGTAAAGCTCGTAGAAAAACAAATCCAACATGCCTTTCGCCAGGGCATTGCGCCGGGACAGAGAAAGCCTGCTCACATCATCGTGATTGACGCTCCAGCCGGACACCCACTCCATCGCCAGTACGGTATCGCCGCAGTAGCGCTGGTAAATAGCAGGCACGTGATAGCTGATCAGCGGCTTCTCCATATTGGCCACGCACTGCGCCATGCGTTCGGTCATATGGGCTTCGCGCTGATAATCCACCTCGTGATGCAGGTGTTGACGCAAAGACTCCAGCCATTCATCAAGCTCGCGCCCCGCTTTCACCCAGCGCGCCACCGTAAGCAGACGAACCACAGCGTCAAAATCGGCGTCGATCATATCCGCAAGGCCGGGGTATTGCACCTTCAAGCAAATCCACTCGCCCGTACTTTTAACTTGCGCTTGATGCACTTGCGCCAGAGACGCAGCAGCGGCGGCTTCGGTGTCGATGCGCAATTCGTCATAACGCGCGCCAAGCTCTTTGCGCAACACCGGTTCAATCTCGGCAAACGGCACGGGGTCGGTCTGATCGTGTAATTGATGCAGCGCATCGGCAAGTACCGACGGCAGAAAATGCTCACCAAACAGGGCCATCATTTGGCCGATCTTGACGTAAGTGCCCTTTTGCCGACCAAGCTCAGCCACAAAACGCTCGGCCTCGCGTCTGGCCAGCGCGCTGTCACCTTCGTTACCACGCACTTTTTGCAGAGCGCTGTCCACCGCCAAAGCACCACCGGCGCGCAGCCCCGCCAGTGACACAGACAAGCTACGCCCCAGCGCTTTTCGCCCAAGACGTATTTTTTTTCTGCTCATAACAGCGTCCCAAACAACAATGGCAAGCTAAGCCGGATATTTCACCAGTGCGGCGAACATTCTTTCATGGCTTAATAAAACCAGTAAGTCATATCGAAAGCACCAACAAGACATCAGTTACGGCTCTAACTCATCGATACGCTGCTCCAGCTTGCCGAGCAGATTCAGAAATTGCGCCTGCTCATCAGCATCAAGCCCCGCCAGCAGGCGCTGCTCCCAATCGAGCACTGCGGGCACTAATTCCTGATAAACTGCCTTGCCCTGCTCACTCAAACTCAATGCCCAGGCGCGCTGATCGTTATCAAGCCGCTTAGATACCAGAATGTCTTCTTCCAGCAAGCCCTTGACCGCACGCGACACGCGTACCTTATCCATACTGGTCTGACGGCTGATATCCCGCGCCAGCATGGGGCCATGCTCGCCCAGGGTTGCGACAATACGCCACTTGGCGATATTCAACCCAGAGCGCTGGGTATAGTCCCGCGCCATCGCCTGGCTGATTCGCTCGGCCAAGCGATTGCAGCGATAGGGCAAAAATTCTTCTAAACTTAAAGTTGCCGACATACAAAACACTTCCCTGGCAAGTCATCACTGAACACCATGCTATAGTTCCTGCCCGACACTCGCAACCAGGAAGCTGCGCAATGGCACTCAAAGCCAGTATTTTTAAGGCGGAATTAACCGTCAGCGACATTGATCGCCACTACTATGCCACCCATGCCTTAACCATCGCCCGCCACCCCAGTGAGACCAACGAGCGGATGATGTTGCGTATCGCCGCTTTTGCCGCCCACGCCTCCGACGGGCTAACATTTGGCAAGGGCATCAGCACTGACGAGGAACCGGATCTGTGGGATATTTCAGCCAATGGTGACATTGCCCTGTGGTTGGATCTCGGCCTGCCAAGCCTGGATCGCCTCCGCAAAGCCTGCGCAAAAGCGCAACGCGTGCAACTCTGGAGCTACGGCAGCGACCGCGCCTTCAACCCTTGGTGGCAAAAAAATGAACAACCATTACAGCGTTTCCAGCACTTGTTCATTGCACGTATAAACCCGCCTGAGAGTGAAGCTCTCGCCCAATTGGCTGCGCCGAACATGGCCATACAGGCGATGATCAGCGATGGCGATATTCACCTGACGGTGAACGACAGCACAGTAAACCTCAGCCCCAAAACTCTAAAAGACAACTGAGCATGGCCAGAAGACGACATCGCCGCGCGGGCAAGGCCGACGCGCGACCTAGCCCGGATATTTCGAGCCGAAACAATGGTTGCATTTGAAACTAACCGCTTATACACTGGCCGCCATGTAAGCCACGAAGACTAAAACAATGAGCAGCAAAAAATGGGTCAACTTTCCTATTCGCGAAGGACAGCACTCACGGCAGGCCCACTGCGATTTACCTGAAGGTACTTATGAGCGGGAAATGGGCAGAGAGGGTTTTTTTGGCCCCGCCACCCATTTACACCATCGACACCCACCCACGGGATGGATTGACTGGCAGGGTCCACTGCGCCCCTACGCCTTTGATTTTGCAGCCATAGAAGAACACCCGGACAACCCTTACAACAGCGCCCCTCTGCTGCACAACAACGATGTCGCGGTGCGTTTTTGGCGCTTACACAACGCCATGAGCTTCCTGCTGCGCAACAGCGATGGCGACGAATTGCTGTTTATTCACGAAGGCGCTGGCGAGCTGTTCTGCGACTTTGGCCACATGAGCCTGCGCGATGGCGACTACGTGCTCATCCCCCGCGGCACGGCGTGGCGGCTTGAGGCGAGTAGCCCCATGCAAATCCTGATGACCGAAAACCGCGATGGCGCTTACACCCTGCCCGATAAGGGCATGCTGGGCCCCCACGCTATTTTCGACACCGCAGCACTGGATTACCCGCGCATCGACGAGGCATTTATCGCCCAGCAGGATGAATCTCAGTGGCAGGTACACATCAAACGCCTAGACCAAACCAGCATTGTCACCTTCCCTTTCAACCCCCTGGACGCGGTTGGTTGGCACGGTGACAACACGGTTGTGCGCATCAATTGGCGCGCTATTCGCCCCCTAATGAGCCATCGCTACCACTTGCCACCCTCGGCCCACACCACCTTTGTGGGCAGCGGCTTTGTGGTGTGTACCTTCTGCCCGCGCCCCATCGAAACCGACCCCGGTGCCTTGAAAGTACCCTTTTATCACAACAATGACGACTACGACGAAGTGCTGTTTTATCACCGCGGCAATTTTTTCTCGCGGGACAATATCGAGCAGGGTATGGTGACCTTACACCCCTGCGGATTTGCCCACGGGCCACACCCCAAGGCCCTGGAAAATTCCATGCGCAACCCCGCCACATTCACCGACGAAGTCGCAGTAATGATTGATACCCGCCGCGCTCTGGAAATCTCCACCGATGCGCTGGCAGTTGAAAACCCCGATTACGTCAATTCCTGGCGCAAGCCCGATCAGTAATTCCACAAGGAGTCAGACCATGAAACTCGCATCATTAAAACAAGGTCGTGACGGCCACTTGGTTGTTGTTTCGCGCGATCTTACACAAGCCGTATCGGCGGAGACCATCGCGCCCACCCTGCAAGCTGCGCTGGATAACTGGGACGAGTGCGCGCCCAGGTTGCAGGCTTTATTCGAGCAATTACAAAGCGGCGCGGCCGAACACAGCTTTGCGTTTAACAGCAAAGACTGCGCTGCCCCACTGCCCCGCGCCTATCACTGGGCCGATGGCAGCGCCTATGTCACCCACGTGGAACTGGTGCGCAAGGCCCGCGGTGCCGAACTGCCTGAATCCTTCTGGCACGATCCTTTGGTTTATATGGGCGCATCCGATGCCTTTATCGGCGCGAATGACCCCATCGAAGTAGAAAAGGAAGAATGGGGCATCGATTTCGAAGCGGAAGTCGTGGTCATTACCGATGATGTTGCCGCAGGTACCCCTCCGGCGCTGGCCAAATCGCATATTCAGCTGATCGGCCTGGTCAACGACGTCTCCCTGCGCAATTTAATTCCCGCCGAGCTTGGCAAACAATTCGGCTTTTACCAATCCAAGCCCTGGACGGCCTTTACCCCGGTACTGGTGACGCCCGATGAATTGGGCGATGCCTGGGATGGGGCCAAAGTCTACCTGCCCCTGCGCGCAACGCTAAACGGTACACTCATTGGCGCACCCAACGCGGGCGTGGACATGACCTTCGACTTCCCCACACTCATCAGCCATTGCGCTAAATCGCGTTCACTGATGACAGGCACAGTGATCGGCTCTGGCACGGTTTCAAACGTGGGCAGCAAAGACGGCTCCTGCTGTTTGGCGGAAGTGCGCTGCCTGGAAACCATCGCCGAGGGCAAACCCAGCACGCCGTTTATGTCATTTGGTGATCGCATTGAAATAGAGATGTTGGACGCAAAGGGCAACAGTGTGTTCGGTAAAATAGACCAGGAAGTCGTGGCCTACCAGCCACCGGCTTAACCCGGATATTTCACCAGCACGGCGACTTATCCGCTATTATTTGTTTGATATCAATGGCTTATGCCACGAATGGCAGCAACCCATCCGCAGGAACCGCTATGAAACTCTACGGTTATTTTCGCTCATCCGCCGCCTACCGCGTGCGTATCGCGCTGAACTGGACGACGGCACGATCATCGCCCAATCTCCCGCTATTTTGGAATACCTGGAAGAACAGTATCCACAGACTCCGCTGCTGCCCAGTGATCCCCTGGCACGCGCCCAGGTTCGCGCCGTGGCGGCACATATCGGCTGTGATATTCATCCACTCAACAATTTGCGTGTGCTCAAATACCTGCGCGACGAATTGTCAGCCAGCGATGAAGCAGTCAATACCTGGTATGCCCAGTGGATCGCAGGCGGTTTTGCGGCACTTGAAAAAAATCTGCAACACAGCGCGGGCCCATTCTGCTTCGGTGACACCCCAACGCTTGCGGATGTCTACCTCGTGCCACAAATGTTCAACGCGCGTCGCTTTGATGTGCCCCTGGACGCCTACCCCACCCTCACCCGCATCTGCGAGCACTGCGATACGCTACCGGCTTTTATCCAGGCTCAGCCCGGCAATCAGCCAGACAGTGCCTGACGAAAAAGCCCCTCCCAAAACGGAGGCGCTAAACAGCATTATTTTTTTGGAAACCAGATCTCATCCCGGTATTCGCCGATGGTGCGGTCGCTGGAGAAAACCCCGGAGCGAGCGGTGTTGAGCACAGCCATACGCGCCCAGGCGTTTTTGTCCGCATAAGCGGCATCGACCCGTTCCTGGGCTTGTACATAGGACGCAAAATCGGCAACGGTCATCCACGGGTCTGCGGGACTTTCCATCGCGGCAATAACGCTGTCAAACACACCAGCCTCGAACAGATTGAAATGACCCTGTTTAACAAGATCCAGCACCGCCTTCAGGTTTTTATCCGCCGCGATGATTGCCTTGGGGTCGTAATTGCGTCGTTGTATCTGCACTTCCCGCGCTGTCATACCAAACAGGAAGAAATTTTCCTCACCCACGGCGTCACGGATTTCAATATTCGCACCATCGAGGGTACCAATAGTAACCGCGCCGTTCATCATAAATTTCATGTTGCCCGTGCCCGACGCTTCCTTACCCGCGGTGGAAATTTGCTCGGATAAATCCGTACCCGGGCAAATAACTTCCATTGCGGTTACCCGGAAATTGGGCAAAAACGCGACCCGCAGCCAGTCTTGAGCGCGGGTGCATTCCCTCGGTATCGCCATTGCAGATGCGGTTGTAAAGGTGAATAACATGCAGACAGTTCAGCAGTTGGCGCTTGTACTCGTGTATGCGCTTGACTTGCACATCAAACAGCATATGCGTTGGAAACACCACACCCGTGTCGCGCTTTACCAATTTCGCGAGGCGCTTTTTGTTTTCCAGTTTGACTTTCATAAACTTTTTGCGGAAAGTTCTATGCTGTGCATAGGGCGCAAGTGCTGCAAGTTTGGTCGCGTTAGCGACCCAACCCTTACCGATCTTGGCGCTGATTAAACGGCGCAGTCCGGGATTGCAGTGTGACAGCCAGCGGCGCGGG
>PDSN01000042.1 GCA_002748505.1 Gammaproteobacteria bacterium
GAAGGCGAAACCCGCGTATTTTTCCGTGTCGATACCCACGTAGGCAAAGACTTTGGGATTTACCATGCCGCAGCCCAACACTTCCAGCCAACCGCTTTGGCTGCACACACGACAGCCGTCGCCGGAGCATTTCACGCACTGAATATCCACCTCGGCGGAGGGCTCAGTAAAGGGAAAAAACGAGGGTCTGAAACGCACCGCCAGATCGTCGCGCTCAAAAAAGGCGTGCAAAAACTGTTCGATCAAGCCTTTTAAATCCGCAAAGCTGGAGCGCTCGTCGATCAACAACCCCTCAACCTGATGGAACATGGGCGAATGGGTCAAGTCGGAATCGCAGCGATACACGCGCCCAGGGCAGATAACCCGAAGCGGCGGCTCGGTGGATTCCATCACCCGCACCTGCACCGGCGAGGTATGCGTGCGCAGCACCGTGTGTTCATCCACGTAAAAGGTATCGTGCATGGCGCGTGCGGGGTGGTGGGCGGGAATATTCAGCGCTTCAAAATTGTGGTAGTCGTCTTCAATTTCTGGCCCTTCCACCACATCAAAACCTATGGCCGAGAAAAAATCTTCCATGCGCTCAATCGTGCGCGTAATCGGGTGCAGTCCACCGCACTCTGCGTGACGACCAGGCAGGGTTACGTCAATCGCCTCAGCGGCCAGACGCTCTGCGACGGCTTTCGCTTCAAGCTCCGTTTTGCGCGCGCTGATCTGAGTTTGCAAAGCCTGCTTGACCACATTGATTTGCGCGCCAGCGGCCGGGCGCTGCTCGGCGGACAATTGTCCAAGCCCTTTTAACAAGGCGGTAATTTCACCTTTTTTACCGAGATAGTCTACCCGCAATTGCTCCAGCACTGCGCTGTCTGCGGCCTCGTTGATGGCTTTTTCGGCCTGCTCTTTCAGTGTTTCGAGCTTGTCCATGTCACTTCCCGTTAGCTGTTTCAGCACTTAAATACCAAAACAAAAAATCCAGATTAAAAAGAATAAAAACAAAAAAAGGGAAAGAGCAGCGCCCTTTCCCTTTTTGGAGTGTCAGCATCAGCGGCGATTAAGCCAGGGCAGCTTTTGCCTTCTCCACCACGGCTGCAAAAGCCGCTTTGTCGTGTACCGCAAGGTCTGCCAATACGCGACGGTCAAGAGCGATATCCGCTTTTTTCAAACCGTTAATCAAGCGGCTGTAGCTCAAACCGTTAGCGCGCGATTGCGCATTGATACGAGTGATCCACAGAGCGCGAAACTGACGCTTGCGCTGACGGCGGTCGCGGTAAGCGTATTGACCGGCTTTAGTAACGGCCTGCTTGGCGACACGGAAAATACGGCTGCGAGCACCGTAGTAACCCTTGGCCTGTTTCAAGATTTTTTTGTGACGGCGATGTGCCACCACACCACGTTTTACGCGAGGCATAGTCTTCTCCTTTTAAAATATCCGTTACTTGGCGCGCATCATACGATCGATCAGAACTTTATCGCTCTTATCAACCATGGACGTGCCGCGCAGCTGACGCTTACGCTTGGTGGTCATTTTAGTCAGGATGTGACTCTTGTAAGCAGATTTGCGCTTGTAACCGCCGGCGGTTTTTTTGAAGCGCTTAGCTGCCCCGCTGTGAATTTTTGCTTTAGGCATAGTATTAACTCCGCATTTGCAATATGAATAAAACAGGAACCAGGGCATTCACAGGCCGCTAGCCCTTACGCTTGGGGGCGATAACCATGGTCAACTGGCGGCCTTCCATTTTTGGAAACTGCTCCACCGTGCCCAATTCGACCAGATCAGCTTCTACTCGCTTGAGCAGCTCCATGCCGATGTCCTGGTGAGCCATTTCACGCCCGCGAAAACGCAGGGTGACCTTGGTCTTATCGCCACTTTCCAGGAAACGTATCAGGTTGCGTAGTTTTACCTGGTAGTCTCCTTCTTCCGTCCCTGGACGAAACTTAATTTCTTTCACCTGAGTGCGGCGTTGCTTTTTCTTCTGGGCCGCTTTCTGCTTCTTGGCCTCAAAGACATGTTTGCCATAGTCCATCACCTTACACACGGGTGGATCGGACTGATCTGCAATCAACACCAAATCAAGGCTGGCCGCCTCCGCCGCGCTGCGCGCTTGTGCGATAGGTACGATACCAACCTGGCCGCCATCGGCACCGATCAGACGAACCGTCGACGCTTTGATTTCGTCGTTAATGGGCGAGCGTTTGCCCTTGCCGCTTTCTCTCTTAATGCTATGTCTCCATTGCAACGCGGCCGCGGCGCGCTACATCGTCCGTAAGGTGCTGGGTAAACGCGTCAAGACTCATCACGCCCAGATCCTCACCACGACGGGCACGAACGGCCACTGTCTGTGATTCAACTTCTTTATCGCCTACAACCAGCAGGTAAGGTACTTTGCCAATTGTGTGCTCGCGAATTTTAAAGCCGATCTTTTCATTTCTCAAGTCCGAAACCACTCTGAAGCCCTGTTTTTTCAACTGCTGGGCCACATTTTCGGCATATTCAGCCTGTTTGTCGGTAATATTGAGCACCACCGCCTGTTCCGGGGCGAGCCAGGTGGGGAACACGCCCTCGTAGTGCTCGATCAGAATACCGATAAAACGCTCAAAAGACCCCAAAATAGCGCGGTGCAACATCACTGGTACTTTGCGTGCACCGTCCTCGGCCACATACTGCGCCCCCAGACGTCCAGGCATGGAAAAATCCACCTGGATAGTGCCGAGCTGCCAGACACGGCCGATACAGTCTTTCAGGGAAAACTCAATCTTGGGCCCGTAAAACGCACCCTCACCTGGCAGCTCTTCCCAAGGCAGGTTTTGTGCATCTAAGGCATCGGCCAGAGCCTTTTCTGCCCTGTCCCAGTCTTCATCCGTGCCCACGCGCTGCTCGGGACGGGTGGACAGGCGGTAAATCACGTCGCTAAAACCGAAATCGCGATAGACCTCGTGCAGGAAGTCGATAAAGCGCGACACTTCGCTTTGAATTTGCTCTTCGGTACAAAAAATATGGGCATCGTCCTGCACAAAGCCGCGCACGCGCATAATGCCGTGCAGGGAACCCGATGGTTCGTTGCGGTGACAGGAACCGAACTCCGCCAGGCGCAAAGGCAGGTCGCGGTAGGACTTCAGGCCCTGATTAAACACCTGAATATGGCAGGGACAGTTCATGGGCTTAACCGCATATTCGCGCTCTTCGGTGGAGAGCATGAACATATCGTCGCCAAACTTGTCCGCATGGCCGGATTTATGCCACAAGGACATATCCACCACCTGCGGGGTTTTAACTTCCTTATAGCCTTCCATGCGCTGGGCGTTGCGCATGTACTGCTCGATCGTTTGATAAATCGTCCAGCCTGCGGGGTGCCAAAATACCATGCCGGGTGCTTCTTCCTGCAGGTGAAACAGGTTGAGCTTTTTACCGATCTTGCGATGATCACGTTTTTCCGCTTCTTCCAAACGGCGCAAATACTGTTTCAACTGCTTTTTATTAGCCCAGGCAGTGCCGTAAATACGCTGCAACATGGCGTTTTTGGCGTCGCCGCGCCAGTAGGCTCCCGCCACCTTGGTCAGCTTAAACGCCTGCAATTTACCCGTGTCGGGCACGTGAGGGCCGCGGCATAAATCCAGCCAGTCGCCCTGCTGATACAAAGACAGTTCTTCGCCTTCCGGCAGGTCCTTGATGATTTCGACTTTGTATTGCTCGCCCATGCCCTCAAACAGGGCAATCGCCTCTTCGCGGGACATGACCTTGCGCTCCACGGGCAGGGCCTTGGCGGCAATTTCAGCCATGCGCGCTTCGATGCTTTCCAGATCTTCCGGGGTAAAGTTGTGCTCCGAGGCGAAGTCGTAGTAAAAGCCATCTTCAACCACCGGACCAATCGTGACCTGTGTGCCGGGGAACAGGGCTTGTGTGGCCATCGCCAGCAAATGTGCGGTAGAATGGCGGATAATCTCTATGCCCGTCTCATCGCGATCCGTCACTATCGCCAGGCTCGCATCGTGGTCGATGGTGTAGCTGGTATCCACTGCGCGGCCATCGACCACACCCGCCAGCGCCGCTTTGGCGAGACCGGGGCCAATATCCGCTGCAACATCAAACACAGAAACGGGGTTGTCAAAAGCACGCTGACTGCCATCGGGCAAGGTAATCACGGGCATGGGGGCTTTCCTCTGTCAGTGGTGACCCTTACCAAAGGCCACATGAGTATTCATCAAACGCGCGCGAACGAACGGCTCGCGACGCGGGGGCGGATAATGCCCGATTGTGCCCTCAAAATAAAGCGTATGCTGGAATTAATACGCAAAACAGTTGAGCCCCTGCCCACTTAACCTTATAATGCGCGCCTCACGCCTTAGGACCATAGCTCAGTTGGTTAGAGCGCTACCTTGACATGGTAGAGGTCGGCAGTTCGAATCTGCCTGGTCCTACCACTCCCTCCGGCACCATCCAACCCACCTTCTCGTGGACGAAATCTTTCCGCTTTTAGTTTGCTTCGAGGAACGCTATTTAACCGCCCACCCGGGCAGGCATCAAAGCAATGCGCGGAAGTGCAACACAAATCAATTGAAAATGACTCTTGTTTGTATATACTTTCCATCGCCCCGCCTTATCCAAAACCAGCACCAAATCGGTCTTTTCAACTTTGGAGTGTATATGAACTTTGATAGCAAATCCCCGGTAAATCGCTGGGGTGCAGCCCTGCTTGCAACCGCTTTTCCTCTATCGAGCCTTGCCCAGACAACGTCAGCCACAGAAATCGAAGAAATGACAGTCTACGGACGGCACAATCAATTAATCCTCAAATCCGGCACTGCCACCAAATCCGATATGGAATTGCTGGAAACCCCCGCTGCGGTGGTCGTCGTGGATAAGGCACTGCTCGACAGTCAGCTCGCCGACACCCTGCAAGACGCCGTGCGCAATATCAGTGGCGTAGCGCAAGCCGGCAACAACTACGGAATTGGCGATAATCTGCAAATTCGCGGGCTGGGTGCCAACTACACTTACGATGGCATGTATGCCGGGGCGGACCTGGGCAACAACTACAACCCCACCCGTTCCACCACCAACATCGAGAGCATCGAGGTATTGAAAGGCCCCGCCACAGGACTGTACGGCATTGGCGCTGCCGGCGGCGTAATTAACATGATCGAGAAAAAACCCCGCTTTGAGCGCGCACTGGAGGGTCGCGTCACCATCGGCAGTTGGAGCAACTATGGCGCGATGCTTGACGCCACCGACTCCATCACCAACACCATCGCCTACCGCCTGGTACTCAACCACGAGCAGGAAGACGGCTATCGAGATTTAAGCAGCGAGCGCTCGGAAGCCTACGGCTCATTACTGTTTGAATTTAATAATCAACACAAGCTGCTGCTGTCCACGGCCTATGTTGACGACGCCATACAAATTGACTCAGTGGGAGACCCCGTGCGCATCGTCAATTGGGACAGTATCACGCACGACGCCTATCCGCTCACCGCCGCCGACTTACCCAACGATAACGATGGCGACAACGACGGTGTTTTCGGCGATCAACTCACTGACACCCAACGCGAGCAACTGGCGGCCAGCATTCGCCCCGATGATGGACTTTATCCTTTCGATCTGGGCAGTGGCAATTTAATCTCTCCGCTTTCTCGTCCCAACGAAGGGCAAGAAACGCGCATAAAACTGAAGCATGACTGGCAAATCAGCGACGACACCACCTTGGTACAACATCTGTTGCTGCGTCGTTACGATTCTGAGTTTGTACGTCAAACCGGCGCCTTCAATTATGTGTACTGGAACCGCCGCGGCGAAATCAACCTCAGTCCGCGGGCACCGCTGGTTATCGATGGCGTGCTTTACCCCTACGCAGCGCGCCGGCAGGAGTATCGCAAAGTAAAATCCAGCGAGACAACCTGGCAGTACTTTGCAGACCTTAGTCAGCCTTGGCAGACCAACTGGATACGTGGCGAGCACTTATTGAGTGCTAACTATGAAAAACGTGACATGGCGCTGAAAAGCTGGTCTATCTGGGACGCGGACAACAGTAATGCCAGCAAGCCCGTGCCCTATATTTTGGATATCCGCAATCCCAACTGGGGCGCGGGGCGCTTTGAAGACTACGCCCCCTCCCTGCGCAGCAACTACGACAAAACCCTCAGCGCCTACGGCATCAGCGCTCAGGAAGTGCTGTACTTCACCGACAATCTCACCGGTCGTTTCGGCGCAGCGTACACGCGCATCGAGCAGGAGTACCAGCATAAAGGCAGTGATCGCGCACCAGAATTGGGTGTTGAGCTGGACACCGATGACGCCGGTACCAGCTACAACGTGGGGTTAAACTACCGTTTCAATCCGCAACTGGCCGCCTTCGTCAACGCGGCGCGCGGGCGCACCGCCTACAGCATTCTGGGCAGTGTCAACGGCGTCGATGATCGCCCCGATTCCGAGTCTGAATCACTCGATCTGGGTTTGCGCTTTACCGCGTTTGCAGAAGATCTGCTGGGCTCTATCGTGTGGTTTGAAACCAAACGGACCAACCTGCGTTACAACAACCCGCTCTACAATGAAGACCCGGAGGATCCGGAGTACAACATCAGCGTACCGCGCTATCTATACGATGACGAAGACAATAGTAAAGGCTGGGAGATGGATCTCAACATGGCGCTTACTGAGCGCTTCAGCCTTAACCTCAACGGCACCTATCAAAAAGCGATTCAGATTCGGGCCAAAGAGCGCTCTGGTCAGCGCAAAGGTATTCCCAAAAAGTTTGCCAGTATTTGGGGTAACTACCGCCGTCCGCTGGGCGCTGGCGAACTGGAAATCAGTTTAGGGGCGGTTTACACCGGCGAACGCAGTATTAATTCCCTCGCTTTTGGCCTGCCGGTTTCCTCCCTGAAAAGCTACCACCGCTTTGACGCAGCCTTGGCCTATACCTTCGACAAATTAAAACTGCGCCTGAACATCGACAACCTGAGCGACGAGCGCTATTACTCCAAAGCCATGTACCTGGGTGGCCTGCCGGGCGATGCCCGCAACGCCACATTGACCGTCGATTACACGCTCTAAGCAGTGTCACCGGCCAGTTATTTTCACTCAGGGCAGCGTAAAAAAGGGGCTATCTGATGCCCCTTTTTTGCGCGTTCAGTTACCTCGGTGGTTTTCCAAAATCAGGCGAGAAACGCCTGCTGTTTTAACTCTGCCACTTGGTCGCGCAGGGCCGCGGCTTCTTCAAATTCCAGATTTTTAGCGTGTTCCAGCATTTTAGCTTCCAGCTCTGCCAGCTTGCGTGACAGCGCTTTGGGGGTGAGGTTCTGCCAGTCGGCGGCGTAAGCGGCGCTGGGCTGAGCCACCTTGCGCTCGCCCTTTTTACCGCGTGTGGACATGCGCTGCGCGCCTTCCATGATGTCCTGCACGGATTTTTCCACGCCTTTCGGGGTAATGCCATGCTCCTGATTGAAGGCGATCTGTTTTTCACGTCGCCGCGCAGTTTCATCCAGCGCTCTTTGCATGGAACCGGTTATTTTATCCGCGTAGAGAATCGCCCTGCCGTGCAGGTTGCGGGCGGCGCGACCAATGGTTTGTATCAGGGAACGATCCGAGCGCAAAAAGCCCTCTTTATCCGCATCCAGAATCGCCACCAGGGCCACTTCCGGCATATCCAGCCCCTCACGCAACAGATTGATGCCCACCAGCACATCGAACTCGCCGAGGCGCAGGTCGCGAATAATTTCAACGCGCTCTACAGTGTCGATATCGGAGTGTAAATAACGGACTCGAATACCGTGTTCGTCCAAAAACTCGGTCAAATCCTCCGACATGCGCTTGGTAAGGGTGGTCACCAAAACGCGATTGCCCTTGTCAATTTCTATTCGCAATTCCGCCATCAGGTCATCTACCTGCGTGGTGGCTGGGCGCACCTCCACTTCCGGATCCACCAGGCCGGTGGGGCGCACCACCTGCTCGACTACCCTGCCCGCGTGTTTTTTTTCGTAGTCGCCCGGCGTTGCCGAGACAAATACCGCCTGTGGAATCAACGCCTCCCATTCCTCAAAGCGCAAGGGGCGATTATCCAGCGCCGACGGCAGTCTGAAACCGTATTCCACCAGCGTTTCCTTGCGCGATCGGTCGCCGCGATACATAGCCCCAATCTGCGGGATCGTAGCATGGGATTCATCCACAACCACCAGGGCATTGTCGGGCAGATACTCAAACAGGGTGGGCGGTGGCTGGCCGGGACCGCGACCGGACAGATAGCGCGAATAGTTCTCCACGCCCTGGCAGTAGCCCAGTTCGCGAATCATCTCCATATCGTAGCGGGTGCGCTGCTGTAAGCGTTGCGCCTCCAGCAATTTGCCGTTGTCCTGCAACTGTTTTAGGCGAAGGTCCAGCTCCTGTTCGATCTGTTCCACCGCGTCCAGCATGACATCGCGGGAAGTCACGTAATGACTCTTGGGGAAAATCGTCGCCCTGGGCACTTTGCGCTCTATGGCGCCGGTGAGCGGATCGAACCAGTAGAGGTTGTCGATTTCCTCGTCAAACAACTCCACCCGCAGGGCTTCGCGCTCGGAATCCGCTGGAAAAATATCAATCACATCACCGCGCACCCGGTAGGTACCACGGGAAAAATCCACATCGTTGCGGGTGTACTGCAGCTCGGCCAACTGCCGCAAAATCTGGCGCTGATCGATAAACTCACCGCGTGAGACGTGCATCACCATCCTGAAATAAGACTTTGGATCACCCAGACCGTAAATCGCCGATACCGTGGCCACCACCAGACAGTCTTCTCTTTCCAGCAAAGCTTTGGTGGCGGACAGACGCATCTGTTCGATATGTTCGTTGACGGAAGCGTCTTTTTCGATAAAGGTATCCGAGGACGGCACATAGGCCTCGGGCTGGTAGTAGTCGTAATAGGAGACGAAATACTCCACCGCGTTGTGGGGAAAAAACTCGCGAAACTCGCCGTAAAGCTGCGCCGCAAGGGTTTTATTGTGCGCCATCACGATGGTGGGGCGCTGCAACTTTTGCACCACGTTGGCGATGGTGAAGGTTTTACCCGAACCCGTTACCCCAAGCAGAATCTGGCTGGCAAGCCCGGCCTGCACACCCTCAACCAGCTCGGCAATGGCACTGGGCTGATCGCCAGCGGGTGCATAGCTGGACACCACTTCAAAAGGACGGGCATTAGTGGCGGACATTGCGTTCTCACAAGATAAAGACAAACGGCCATTATCCGCCACAATCGTGTTTTTGCCTATGTTTTCACGCGTTTGCCTAAAAAAATACAACGGGTGAAAAAAATTGCTTGACGAGTGACAAGGTGCTCTTTAGTATACGCCAGCTCTGGTTAACGCCATTCCGCCTTAGCTCAGTTGGTAGAGCAAATGACTGTTAATCATTGGGTCGCTGGTTCGAGCCCAGCAGGCGGAGCCAATACAAAACCCCACAAATGGACTTTGTGGGGTTTTTTTATTTCTGCCCCTCTTTTCTCTTCGTCAAGTCACTTCGCACAGAGTGCAGAATTTGACGCCCCACCCGTACAGCCGGCAAAGCGCCGTAAAACAAACCTTGCCGCCTACGCCAAAGTCACTTAGGGTAAGGGTTTTAGTAAAACAACTGGCAATAACACACTATGGCGAACTCCTTTACCCTTCTCAGCTTTGTTTGGCGTTTTGTTTTGGCATTACTTGTCGTACTGGCGACCTTCAACCCCACGGACTACTGCTTTTATCATTGGTCTATGGCGCCTACCACGCAATTTGGCCCCGTCATCGCTCTGAGCGGACTTGTTCTGCTCACCGGCTGGATTGTGGTGCTGCGCGCCACCTGGGCCTCCATCGGCATTTTGGGTGTACTGCTTGGCGCCGCATTTTTTGGCTGCATTGTCTGGCTGCTGATTGATATAGGCTGGATTAAGCTGCAAGACACCAATGCCCTCACCTGGCTGGGCCTGGTGATACTGGCGCTGATTCTGACCTTTGGCATGTCCTGGTCACACCTGCGCCGTCGTCTTACCGGGCAACTGGACGTGGATGAGATCGAGGATTAGAACCTCGGACGCACAGCGATGGACACCCAACAGCTCAACGCCTTTTTGGCGGTGGCCGATCTAGGCTCGTTTTCCAGGGCAGCGCAGTCGCTGCACATTACCCAACCGGCCGTCAGCAAGCGCATTGGCCTGCTGGAAGAGCAGCTGCAGGCGCGCCTGTTTGACCGGATTGGCCGCAGGATCACCTTGACCGAGGCCGGCCGCGCCCTGCTGCCCCACGCGCGGGAAATTTCCGCCAGCCTGCGCACCGCCATTCAATCGGTGAAGGACTTAGAGGGCGAAACCTCGGGCGAGCTGCGCATTGCCACCAGCCACCATATCGGCCTGCACCGCCTGCCACCCGTTCTGGAGCGCATGAATCAGCAGGCGCCCAAGGTCAAACTGGTAATTGACTTTATGGACTCGGAACAGGCCTACCAGGCGACGCTGTGCGGCGCTGTGGAAATTGCCGTGGTCACTCTGGCACCGCAGGAGGACGAGCGCCTGATCACCCGGGAAATCTGGCCGGACCCGCTGGATGTGATGGTGCACAAAAACCATCCGCTGGCCTCACAAGAGAGCGTGACCATTCCACAACTGAGCAACTACGCCGCCGTGTTACCGGGTCTTAACACCTACACCGGGCAAATCGTATTGCAGTTGTTCGAGGGAGAAAACCAGACTCTGAACACGGCGATGACCACGAATTACCTGGAAACCCTGCGTATGCTCGCCACCGCAGGCCTGGGCTGGACAGTGCTGCCGCGCTCGATGTTGACCGACAGCCTGTGCAGTCTGTCGGTGGCTGGCATCAGCCTTGAGCGCTCCCTCGGCGTGATTTACCACCAGAGCCGGTCGCTGTCGCGGGCAGCCGAGGCATTTCTGCAAACACTGAATTAAAACATCCCCATCGCCAAACCCGTGGCAATCGCTTCTCCCAGGGCCTTGCACTGCTCAAAGCTATCACCATCCGGCTCGCCGCGCAGAATAAGCGGCTCCTGCACCAGGGGAAATGGGTAGCCCTTTAAGATGCGCGAGATCTGCGCTGCCGCCCCGCGCCCATCGTTGCCCGCGCTGATCACCACCGCAGCGGGCAACACCAACGCCCGATCAATGGCCGGATACAGGCTGCGATCCAGGAAATCCTTCAAACCACCGGCCAGGGTGCCAGAATTCTCTGCGCCAACAAATACAAGCCCCTGACAGTTGGCCAGATCCCGCGTGCTTGCATCCACCGCACGCAGCATACGGGTCTCAACCTCCGTCTCGCGCTGGGCACCGCGCCACACGGCGCTGGCCAACTGCGCAGACGCGCCACTCTGACTGTGATAGACCAGCAACAGGGTCTTTTTTGGCGAATGGGACACGGGAATTCTCACCTCACTTGTCTTGACTACCGCTCACAACAGCACCGGCATCGCTGTGTATAACTATGGGGAAAAGCCATTGCAATACTCGCCCCTCCAAAAAGTTATCCACAACCCCTTTGTCAAGTCTTAAATTTTATTTTTTTATATTTCATTTAAAATCATCTCGTTATTCGGTAAAGTTAAATCGAACAATATCATGCACTCCGCCGCTTTAACACCTTTAAACCAAACCGTCAAGCTGTGCATAAGTTTTATCTCGCGCAAGAACGATGCCGAATCAGCCAGCAGCTGTGCACCTGCGGCTTGCGCTCAAAGTCGGGGTCCAGAGTCTGTTTGCTAATGTCCTTACAATCGTATTTAGCCTGTAGCGCCTCGTCCAGCACAAACTTGCGCCGGTTGTTGGAAAAATAGAGCACTCCGCCCTCACGCAAATGCCGCATGGTAGATTCCACCAGGGCGCGATGATCGCGCTGCACGTCAAAGGTCTCATCCATACGTGCGGAGTTAGAAAACGAAGGCGGGTCAAGCATAATTAAATCAAACTGCTCCTCGGTTTCCTCGAGCCATTCTACGCAGTTGGCGCGTATCAACTGATGGCGGGAGCCGCCGAGTTTGTTTGCGCGCAGGTTTTTTTCCAGCCAACGCAAATAGGTGTTGGACATATCCACACTCACCGTGTGGCGTGCACCACCCAGAATCGCCTGCACCGTAGCACTGCCGGTGTAGCAAAACAGATTGAGGAAATCCTTGCCCCTGGCCTCATCGGCTATGCGCCGGCGCAGTGGGCGATGGTCTAAAAACAGGCCGGTGTCCATATAATCGCGCAGGTTTACCAGCAGTTTAGCGGCACCCTCAGTCACCGTGATAAGGGCAGCGCTGTCACCCTGCTTTTGGTATTGAGTATCACCGCGCTGACGCTGACGCTGTTTCAGCACAATGCGCTCGCTGGGAATGCCCGTCACCTCGGGCAAGACCTGCATCACGCTGTGCAGACGCCTGGCGGCCGCGGCAGGGTCTATGCCCGCCGGTGCCTTATACTCCGCCACATGTAAGTAGTCCCCGTATACATCAATCGCCACCGCAAACTCCGGCATATCCGCGTCGTACAGACGATAACACTGCACATTGTCGCGCTTTAGCCACTTGCTCAAGCGGCGCTGATTTTTGCGCAGGCGATTGGCCAGCATCTGCGCATTATCGTCGAGTCTGGGCGCGGGTGCGGCGCGGTATTCGTTATCGGTCAAATCAAACAGCAGCAGCGTTACCGGCAGCGCACCGTTGTATAAACTGTAGCGTTTGTGAGCCCGCAGCCCCATGGCCTTGCCAAGGGCGATGTCGGAGGTCACCACCGCACCCTGCCAGCCCTTAAATTCAGTGCTCATCAACTGCCCCAGCTGGGCGTATAACAAGGGTAACTCGGCCTTATTGCCGAGGCGCTCGCCGTAGGGAGGATTGCAGATAAGCAGCCCGTTTGGCAGCGGTTTGTGGGTGGGTTTAGTCAAAGCTTTCAGCGGCTTGGCGTGAACCCGCACCTGTTTTTCAAGACCCGCTGCGGTGATGTTTTCCTGAGCGCGGCGAATCACTCGCGCGTCGCTGTCGTAGCCGCGAATCTCCACACAATCCCCCGCCAGGGCGCGCGCCGCCCTGCCTTTCGCATCGCTGACAATGGCCTGCCACTGCGCCGCATTGTGGTCGCGCCAGTGCTCAAAACCAAACTCCGGCCTGCCAAGCGCGGGCGCTATATCCAACGCCATCATCGCGCCCTCTAACAACAGGGTAGCGGAACCGCACATGGGGTCGATCAGCGCCCCACCCTGCGGGTACATGTCCTGCCAGCCGGCGCGTATCAACAGCGCCGCCGCGAGGTTCTCCTTAATCGGCGCCTCGCCAAACCCGCGGCGATAACCGCGTCGGTGCAGACTCCCGCCGGACATATCCAGCGCCACCTGCAAGCGGGTACCGCTGAGATGCATATTCAATCTGACCTGCGGCCTGCTCTTATCTACCTGGGGACGCTGGCGGTGATGTTTGACGAACCAGTCGACGATGGCATCTTTCGCACGCTGCGCACCAAACTGGGTGTTGCGAATGGATTTATTTTGGCCGATAAAATCCACCACAAAGCGCTTATCCGACGTAAAGAACCGATACCAGTCGATACTCGATAGGCCCTGATAAAACGCCTCGGCGCTGCTGGCGTCCAGCTCGGCAACGGGCAGTAAAACCCGATTGGCAAGGCGCGACCACAGGCAGGCGCGGTAAGCGACAGCCTGCGACCCGGAAAAATGCACCCCGGCCACTGTCTCGCGCAGCTCGGTTGCGCCCAGGCTTTTAAGCTCCTCAAACAACAGGCTCTGTAAGCCCTTGGGGCAGGTGGCAAACCATTGCCTATCCGTGTAAGACATAATCACAACCGCCGAAAAAACGCACAGTGTAGCGTTTTGTCTGGGCTCAGGTCGAGGCTTTATCTCTTCATGACAACTACCGGCATAAACAACTGCTCGAAAAATCAAACAGTTAACTAAAACTGTTACCTAAAGCTGCCACCCACTGCAGGAAAATGACCTAAAAACTTAATTGAGATATAACAAAATGATGCTCGACAAAAGCCTTGTAATTTGCTCTCATTGACGATGCGCGCGCACTTTTGAGCCATATTGCTCGAAACACAGACTTATTCGTTGGATCGCGATTCCTATCACTTCGCCGGATCTGTTTGTGCCATCTCAATTCAAAAGGTGCGACATATGAAACGACAAAAACGCGACAAATTTTCAAGAGCCTTTCAGCGAGGCTATCAGGCCGGTGTTTCCGGGCGTAGTTTGGACATTTGCCCCCACGAGCAATTAGAGCAACGACAACATTGGCTCAGCGGCTGGCGAGAAGGCCGGGCTGACCAGTGGGACGGCCTCACCGGCATTGCCGGAGCCCCCAGAGCAGCACTTTAGCAAAACCTTTTTTTCAATGAGCCTGGGCGATCAGCTTCGCCCCGGGGAGCCGAAGCAGACCACAGGGTCTGCTCCGGTTGCCAAGCCCCCTCTTGCGCATCCAGCACTGTCACAGGTTTGAACGCCGTGTAAAAACCCGTTAGCATCTGCTGCTAACAAAATGGAGCGTTCCCTATGCAAGAAGACCCTATTCTCATCGGCGGCAGTGAAGCCGGCCAGGTGGTACTACAACCGCGCTATGCCAATCGTCACGGCCTGATCGCCGGAGCGACCGGCACCGGTAAAACCGTAACCTTACAATGCCTTGCCGAAGGCTTTTCCGAGCGCGGCGTGCCGGTGTTTTTAGCGGATGTTAAAGGCGATATATCCGGCCTGTGTCAACCCGGCAGCCCCCACCCAAAAATTGCCGAGCGCATCGACAAAATCGGCATTGCCGGTTACGAGCAAAAGAGCTTTCCGGTCACTTTCTGGGACTTGTTTGGCAAAAAAGGCGCGCCGGTACGCTCTACCATTTCCGAAATGGGGCCACAACTGCTCTCGCGTTTGCTGGACTTAAACGAAACCCAGGAAAGTGTCATGACCCTGGTATTTGAGTTTGCCGACAATGAGGGCTTGCTGCTGGTGGACCTTCCCGACCTTCGCACCACCTTGGAATACCTCGGCGACAACTCCAAAGACATGGGCGTGGGTTTTGGTGTCTCCAAAGCCTCGGTTAACGCTATTTTGCGCCGCCTGCTGATGCTGGAGCGCGAAGGCGGTGAATTATTTTTCGGCGAACCTGCCCTGCAACTGCAGGATTTTATGAGCACCAGCCGCGACGGGCGCGGCATGATCAATGTGCTCGCCGCAGACACCTTGATCAACAGCCCGCGGGTATACTCCACCTTCCTGCTGTGGCTGTTATCGGAATTGTTTGAAAACCTGCCCGAGCTTGGCGACCCGGAAAAACCCGAGCTGGTGTTTTTCTTCGATGAAGCGCATTTATTATTTCGAGATGCGCCTAAAGCGCTGGTAGAAAAAATCGAGCAGGTGGTCAGATTGATTCGCTCCAAGGGCGTGGGCATTTACTTTGTCACCCAAAGCCCCGCGGACATTCCCGACTCTGTACTTGCCCAGCTTGGCAACCGCATTCAACACGCCCTGCGCGCCTACACACCCAAGGAGCAAAAAGCCGTGCGCGTGGCGGCACAGTCTTTCCGGGAAAATTCGGCGCTAGATACCGAAACCGTGATCACCGAACTGGGCGTTGGCGAAGCTCTGGTGTCAACACTGCAAGACGGCGGCATTCCCGCTGTGGTGCAAAAAACGCTGGTACGCCCGCCCTCATCGCGTATGGGCAAAGCCACCGACGCCGAGCGCCAGACAATCATGGACAACTGCCGCTACCAAAGAATCTACGGCAAAGCGATAGATCCGGAATCCGCGCACGAAATACTGCAAAAACGCATGACTGACAATGCCGCCACCGAAGCGCGCGCAGCGGCGGAGAAAGAAACGACCAAAAGCAAAGGTCGCAGCGGCAATCGCCAAAGCGCCAGCGAGGCTTTTGTGAAAAGCATGGTGCGCAGTTTGGGCTCAACGGCCGGACGTTCGCTGGGACGCAAACTACTGCGCGGGGTGTTTGGTTCGCTGTTAAAGTAACTGCCAAAGGACCTGACAACGCGCACGGTACTTTTAGCGTGGCAACAGACGATAACCCCCTGCGCGTTTAAACTGAATCTCAGACAATGACCTCGGTTTGTGGGTTGGCGGCCCGCGACTTATTCATCTACGAATACTTTCTTAGCTTTTCCTTTTAAGTCGATCTCCAGGTCGGCTTTTTTAGTATAATACTCGGGCAATTCGGCGCGAATACTGGGGGCAAGTTTTTTAAACTCGCCCACCTGTTTCACCAGATTACCGCGACCGCTGACCAATTGCGCTTCGGCTTTACGGTATGATTCCGAGGCCTTATCCAGGTGTTTTTTCATATTTCCAAAACTCTCTAAGAAGCTGTTTAACTTCCTGAACACCGCTTCGGCTTTCTGCGCCAACGCTGCGGTGTGTTTGTTTTGATCCTCATAGCGCCACAACTGGCGCACAATGTTTAGGCTGGTGAGCAAGGTTGTGGGCGTTGCCACCAGTACCTGACTTTCCACCGCACGCTGAAATAAAGTTTCATCAGCCTTTAGAGCTTCCACAAAGGCCGATTCAATCGGCACAAACATAAACACCATATCCGGTGAGTTGAACTCCGGTACGGCAAAATACTCCCGTTGCGACAACTCTTTGATTCGCTCAGCCATCGCCGAAACATGCTGTTTTAAGGCCAAGGCCCGCTCACCGTCGTCTTCGGCATTGACGTAGCGGGTGTAGGCATTGAGTGACACCTTGGCATCGATAACCAGGTGTTTGTTTTGCGGCAAAAACACCACCGCATCCGGGCGTTTACGGCCATTCTCAGTGGCTATCGAGAATTCGCGCTGGTAGTCTTTACCCAATTGCAAACCCGAGCGCTCAAGGATGTTTTCAAGTACTAACTCGCCCCAATTCCCCTGCAATTTTTTCTGCCCGCGCAGCGCGGTGGCCAGCTCGTGCGCTTCCGTGCTGATTTGCTGATTGAGACTTTTTAAGGCGTCTAGCTCGCGTTTTAGCTCGCCCTGTTGCGCGCTCTCGCGGTGGTGAATATCGCGCACTTCTTTCTTAAAACTGTTAATTGACTCGGCAAAAGGCCCTAACAGCGCGGAGAGATTTTGGCTGCTGCTCTCCTGCAGGGATTTGGAGCTGTGCGCCAGCACCTCCTGTGCAAGCACTTTAAAATGCGCTGACAACTCCTGTTTTTGCTGTTCAAAGTGCTCAAATTCTCGCTTAAAACTCGCTTCGCGCTCTCTGAGTTGACTGTTTAACTCAGCGAGCTGGGTTTGTAGATCCGTGTTATTGTCGCGCAAGCCGGCTTCAACGGCCTGCACTGCATCCACCTGTTCACTCTGAAGCTTTAGCTGTGTCGTCAAGTTGTCCATATTGGCTTCAGCGGCGCTTAACTTGGCACTGATCTGCGCCAGGCTCTGTTGCTGCACCTCGTTGCGCTCGCGTTCCCGATTCAACTGTTGACTACTGTTCTCGCAGAGCGTTTGTGCAT
Source organism: Gammaproteobacteria bacterium (assembly GCA_002748505.1). GTDB lineage: Bacteria > Pseudomonadota > Gammaproteobacteria > Pseudomonadales > Halieaceae. The sequence continues at coordinate 17,441 of PDSN01000042.1, forward strand.
CATTAAAACGAGACTGCAACAGCTCGTGCTGCAGCACCAACTGCTGATACTGCAACTGCTCCTGCCGACTTTTTTCGCTTACGGTGTACAGATCATGTTCGAGTTCACGAGCGCGATTAGCATGCTGCATGGCGTCAGCGGCCACGCGCTCCACAGCTAAACGACTTCTTCTGACAAGTATGACGACACTGACAATCCAGAATACTAAAAACATAAATACCAGAATTATGGCCAATGGCAGCGCCGGATCTCGCAGTAGCGTGTTAAGGAAATCATTCATTGTGGCAGGTATCCTATAGCCGAAGACAAAGCCTTGTGACGTATCATCAGGGCGTTTGCCGGTAGTGAATCACTGTTGTTTAAGTAAAACGGCCAACGACGTGTGGGTGCTTCAATAACGCGCACCACATAGCTGGCGGGTTTGCTGCTGTCAAAATCCGGATCGCGCCACAACACTTTAAAAGCATCACTGCCATCGACGTGCTCGCCCCGTTGCGCAAGCTTAACCGTCTCCAGCGGCAACAGAGCAACATCACCGTTGCTGCCTGGTTGGCGCGATGCGGTTTGCGCCCAATCGAGCGTGTAAACTTTATGATACGTTTGACCGAATTCATCAATGCTTGTTTTCAGCAGTTGCAGTTGATCCAAATCGCCGCCCTCGGGATCACTGTGCACTTCAATTAAAAACGCCGGTGCATCAGCGCTGCGTTTAGGAAGACGTCCGCCCATCGCCACACCCTTGCGATAGCCAACACTCGCAATGTCATCAAGCGATAGATCGCCCTCATCAAAGTTCCAACCCGCAAACACCCGCAATTGCATACGTGAACCGGTACTGACAAATGTTTCCCGCCTGGCAATAGCATCAAAGATTTCAGCGCGGGTGTTCTCTCCCGCCCAAACCCCTGTTAAACCACCACCTTGCTGGTGATGATCTTCCAGAGTTAAGGGCTGCGGCGTCCAGCTTGGATACTCGCCGTAGAACTCGCGTTGACTGCCCGATGTCAGACCAGTAAGCGCGCCGCTGCCACCGACAAAGCCACAGTTCAATACCGCTTGCTTATAGATGGATAATTCCGAGGTGACGTCAAGAGCGGGTTCAAAACGTCGTCTCAGCTGCGCCTGCCCTTCCAGCTTGTCATCAAAAGATGGGGTATGCTCTGACTGCCGGCTGTGAACAATCGCCAACACCCTGGAACGCGTGTACATTTCGAAATACGACATCCATTCCCACAAGCCCAACACATCAACGCCACCCTCAGGCGGCTCAGTGGTATAGGGCATGATCTGCCCCGCGCTGTCGGCGCCACCCCGATACACGACAATACGAGCATGCCGGTCAGGGCGCTGTAACTGTGCACTCCATTCATAGGCGATCAAGGCGGTGAATACCCCTGGCTCATTGGCATCCTCGGCCGCGCGCAGTCCCGCTGACCAGGCCTCGCTATAGGCTGCGCTGCCGGGGGTGTTGCGCAACTCATCGGGGAATTCGCCCTTGCGCAACAGCGTTAAGACCCCCCCTGCAACCGCCCTGCCACGACCATTTTCCAGCTGTTTGCGCCATTTCTTTGCCATGGCGTGGTCGTCTTGACCGTGCTTTATACGCGGGAAAAAACCGTAATTGTCGGAACTATCGGCCAGCACCAAAAAATCCAGTGCTCGCGCTAACGCTATGGTTTCCCCTTGATATTGTATGCTGGCGCCCCTGGCGTAGCGATACACCTGGCTGGGACTCAACTGATTGCCAAGCAGCGCCGCACCGAAGGAATTTTCGCTGTGAACCTGCACATCACCCCAAAATAGTTGTCGTTTTGGTGAGGGTCGCTCTGACTGAATTATGGTTTTTTGCGGAGGCGTGGTGTGCTCTTCTGCACAGCCTTGAACGAAGCAGGAAACAGCCAGCAATACCAGAAGTAGTGCACCAGCGCGCAACTGCCGAGTGAAATCCCGCATCAGTGCTCGGCGGGTGCTCCGCGCAGCTTTTGAATAAGGGTAAACACAGCAACCACAATACCACCTGCAATCACGCCCACAATACCTGTGGCAAGTGTAGGCCACACCGCGGCGGCAATATCACCGGCGCTGCCAAGGGTGTGCAAATATTCGCTGACTTTTTCAATCGGCACTTCAACTGCGTGAATACTGTGAACGAGTATGCCACCTCCTACTAAAAACATCGCCAGCGTGCCAAAAAAGCCCAACGCCTTCATTAAAAATGGCGCAAAGCTCAGCAGCCCGCGCCCCAATGCTCTGCGTAAACCAGAAAGCGGCTTGTCTTCCTCTGTGCCCAACAAATGCAGACCCGCGTCGTCCAGTTTTACGATGCCCGCAACAAGACCATAGACGAACACTGTCATGCCAATTGCCACGCAGGACAGTACCGCTACGCGCACGGCAAATTCGGACTCCTGCAACAACCCCAGGGTGAGCACGATGATTTCCGCCGACAGGATAAAATCCGTGCGGATAGCGCCTTTAATTTTTGCTTTTTCAAACTCTACAGGATCCTGCTCCGGGTCGTTGAGTTTGTCTACCAGTGCCTGGTGCTCCGCCTGCTTTTGCGCTTTTTCATCAAACAGCACATGCCAGACTTTTTCAAAACCCTCAAAGCATAAAAATAAGCCGCCCAACATCATCAGCGGCGTTATCAACCAGGGCACAAAGGCGGAAATCAGTAACGCTGCGGGCACGAGAATGAGTTTATTGACAAAAGAACCCTTGGCTACCGCCCATACCACCGGCAGTTCCCTATCCGCTGTTACCCCAGTCACTTGCTGTGCGTTCAACGCCAGGTCGTCGCCAAGTACACCGGCGGTCTTCTTGGCGGCCAATTTGGTCATAATCGACACGTCATCCAGCAAGGCGGCGATATCGTCAATCAATACCAGTAAGCTGGTTCCTGCCATTATTCTTCCCTTGTACCGTTTATTCTCTGTTGTCAGGCAAATACAAAAAATGCGAGTTTGTTGCCATCGGGGTCGCGCACATAGGCACCGTAAAAGGTATCGGGTATACGCTGCCCAGGCTCACCCTCACAAACTGCACCTAACTCAATGGCCTTTTGGTATATTTCGTCAACGGCTGCTTTGCTTTCCGCTTGCAGCGCCACCATATTCCCGTTACCGGGGTGGTTAGGGTTCTTATCGAAGGGTTCACACACGGCCAGCATGGGCTGCCCCATGTCTTTACCAAAAAAGGCAATACGGCCCATATCCATAATGAGCTTTGCACCAAAAGCCGGCATTAACTGTTGATAAAATGTTTTGGCGCGCTCCATATCGCTGACGCCCAAGGTAACGTATCCGATCATAATTATGTCCTGTGTTGTTTATAGACGTTTACGGCGTTTTCCACTGGGCTCGCTCATTCCCGAGCGCGGATAACGCGGCAGTTTACCCGTGCTCAAATAACGGTGAATGGTTTCCTGAGAACGAATCTTAGCGGATTTCTTACGCCCCTGTGCAAAGTGGTTTTCCTGCTTCGCGTCGATAATTCGCGCTTTTTGGTTATCGTACCACTGCTGATCGAGCGTATCCTGCACAATTTTACGCGCGTCTTCATCGAAAACCGGACACAAGACTTCGACACGATAGTCGAGATTTCGGGTCATCAAATCCGCCGATCCGATATAGTACTCTGGGGTTCCGCGATTGTGAAACGCAAAAACGCGGGGGTGCTCCAAATAGCGATCTATAATACTGATGCCACGAATATTGTCCGATACACCCTTAATGCCCGGCAGCAAAGAACACATACCGCGTACAATCAAACGCACTTCCACTCCCGCCTGGCTGGCTTCGTACAGTTTGGCAGTCATGCCATCATCCACCAGGCTGTTACATTTTAAGATCATACCCGCTCGATAACCGGCTTTGGCGTTGGCAATCTCTCGATCAATCAAGCGTTCCAAACCACTGCGGCTGCTGTGGGGAGACACCAGCAGATGTTTGTACTTTGGCCGCTTGTAGTTAAACTGCAAAAAATCAAACACATTGTACAAGTCTTTGCCAATAACCTGATCGTAGGTAATTAAACTGAAGTCCGTATACAGCTTCGCGGTCTTCTCGTTGAAATTGCCCGTACCCACATGGCTATAAAATTTTACTTTGCCGCCCTCTTCCCTTTCAATCAGCGCCAGTTTACTGTGCACCTTAAGGCCGGCAACGCCGAAAATAACATCGATACCGGCATCGGTTAAGCGCTTGGCCCAACTGATATTCGCCGCTTCGTCAAACCGCGCGGCCAGTTCTACCATGGCCAGCACACGTTTGCCGTTTTGTACGGCGCTAATCAGTGCATCGACGACACGGGAGTTTTTTGCCACCCGATACAGACAGATTTTAATGCTCTTTACCGCAGGATCGAACGCAGCGGTTTTCAGCCAATCAGTAACGTAGTCAAAGGTGTGGTAGGGGTAATACAAAAACACGTCTTTATCGCGAATTTTTTCAAACATACTACCGCGTTTATCCAGCCTGGGAATGCGAATCGCTGGCAGCGGCTTAAACTCCAAATACTTGGGGCCCACATTGGGAAAACCGATAAAATCCTTGGAGTTGTGATAGCGCCCGCCACTAATCAAACTGTCGTATTTGCCAAGACCAAAACGTTTAGCAAGAAAATCAAGCAGACGCTCCGGCATCTCGCTATCGTAAATAAAGCGCACCGCTTCGCCTCGACGCCGCTGCTTTAAACTGGATGCCATTTTTTCTATCAAACTGTCAGAGATACCCGCGTCAATCTCAAGTTCCGCATCGCGAGAGAACTTAATGGTATACGCGGCGGCTTCGTCGATGTCCAGCACATCGCGAAACACATCGGGCAGACAGTGGCGAATAATGTTTTCCAGCACAATAAATACTTTACCCGAGCCACCTTTCTTGCGCGGGATTTCCACAAAGCGATCCAGGCGGTCCGTGGGAATTTCAATCAAAGCACAGTGATACTTGTCACCGCTGCGAATATCGACCGCAAGGTAAAACGGGTCATCCTCCAGGCCACTGACGTTCGCATTTGCGGTCAACAAAATAGGCTCAAGCTCCGGCAACACCTTGCTGTGGAAATACTGCTTGACGAAATTTGCCTGGCCCTCATCGAGCTGCTGCTCGTTAATCATATAAATCTTGCGGCGCGCAAGTTCTTTCAGCACTTCTTTGTAGGTCGTTTCAAAGTCGCGCTGTAGTTCTACCACACGCTGCTGGATGTCGCGCAACAGATGTTTGTATTGCTGTCGGCTTTTACCAACGGACACATTGAGTAAGCGGCGGACCTCTGCTACGCGCACCCGAAAAAACTCGTCCAGATTATTAGAGAAAATGCCGAGATAGCGCAAACGCTGAATCACCGGCACATCGGGGTTAGCCGCTTCCTGCAGCACACGCTCATTAAAAGAAAGCCAGCTCAATTCCCTGGGCATAGTCGGTAGTTTGCCAGATTCGAGGGAAAGTTCAGACATGCTCAAAGTTCCTAAAATAAAGTTGAGTTAAAAACAGCGCTTAAGTCTCATAACTGCTATGGCTTCAATGCCAATACGTCCGTGTGCAAATGCTCCAGTATTTCCTCGGCGGTATTGCCCAGCACCATGGCCGCCAGACCGCGCCGCCCAACAGTTCCCATTACCACAAGTTGTGCTTTATAATCAGCGGCCACCGAAACGATGATTTTATCGACTTCACCGCGCTTCAAGACAAACTGGCTTTTTTTCAGCCCGTACTTCTCACACAGCCTTTCAAGTTCCGGCTGCATTTTCCGTTTCAACTCGTCGGCGTAACTGTTCAAATCGATCACGTCGAGGTCTTCCAGCAGTTGCGGTACAACCACGGCGCTAACCACATTGAGATCGGCACCCAAAGCCCCGGCAACGTCTTTGGCCTCAGCCAGAATACGTTCATTCAAACGCAGTTTATCGCGAGAAGACGTAGCCAAATCCACTGCCGCCAATACACTGTGGGTGCGTTTCCAATGCTCACCTGCTACGCGCAATACACGCACCGGCGAACGACGCAGTAAATCCCAGTTGCGCTGCGCCAGCATACCTGAATCGGTTTCTTCTACCAGAGCCACCACGCCGTAATAATCAGCGGCATTTTGTTGCAAATGCGAAATCAACCACTCCTCTGGCTTTTTTGACCACACGCCGCGCACCAGCACACTGTTGGCATCATCGCTGCAATGTTTTTCAATCAGCTCGCGCGCATGATCGACGTGCCTGGCGAGCAGCGCTTTTTTAAGTGGTGCAGCGCTGCCGGCCTGCATGGCTTCAACGCCTTTCAGCGACGCCCAGGTAAACACCAGGACCTGCGGTTGCAGGCCCATTTGCCTGGCAAAATCCAAACCTCTGGCAATGACCTTACCCGAATGCTGCCTATCAGCAACGATCAACAGTTTTTCCACCGTGCTCTCCTTATGCCACCCACGACACTAGTTATTTGATGCAATGGCGGCAAGTTCCTGCGCCATTGACTCTCCCTTAGGGCTTTCCACAAAACGTCCCAGTTCTCTGTCGCCTTCCAGCACGATAATAGTGGGCACGTATTTTACTTCATACTGTTTTGCCACACCCTTCGGGTCGTTTTTTTGTCTGTCTACAGTAACCATTTCCAATGACAGCAAAGTGACACCGGAACGCTTCAGCAACTTTATAAAACGGGGGACTTCGCGATGACTGTCGCTGCACCACAACCCCAGAATCACTTTTACGGCCTTGCCTTGCAGCGCCTGCATCGCCGCGACATCGGCGGCGTCTGGCTCCCACTGTTCATAAGATGACTTAAATTGCGGGTATTTGGTGATCAAGACCTCGCGCTCAATGGGGCCTGAGGTCAGCAAAGACACCGGCGTGGCGGGCTTTTCCGCCACCGCCCCAAAAGCGGAGATACTCACCAACATCAGGATTAAACCAAGCACTCGCCACATGGTGACTCCCTTACACCAGAAAGAACAACTGCTTACATGCTCCCCAAAAAGCGAGGCAGCGTCAAGGTCTTATAATAAACGCTCCACGCTGTTGCGCGATAATCAGCCAAAGTACCAATAGCTTACCAAAATCGCGGCAGTGATACCGGCAATATCGGCGGCCAGGGCGCAGGGAATGGCGTGACGGGTATAGCGGATACCCGCCGCACCAAAATACACCGCCAGCACATAGAACGTGGTTTCGGTCGAACCCTGCAGCACCGCAGCCAAGCGCCCTGCGAAACTGTCCACACCGTATTGGTTGATGGTCTCAACCATCATTGCCCGGGCACCGGAACCCGATAAGGGTTTCATCAAGGCCGTGGGCAGGCCGTCCACCCAGCGCACGTCAAGGCCAAGTGTCATCACCACAAAGCGCGCCCCATCGAGCAGGGCATCGAGAGCTCCGCTGGCGCGAAACACGCCTATCGCCACCAGCATCGCCAACAGATAGGGAATTATCATTACCGCGGTTTCAAAGCCCTGTTTGGCGCCGTCAACAAAAGTGGCGTAGACATCCACCTCACGCCACCAGGCGGCGACCAGAAACAGTAAAATCAGAGAAAATATCAGTAAATTACCCAGCAAACTGGACTGCTGCTGCAAGGCCTGCGCGGACAGCGTTGCCGCCCAGCCCAGCAAGGCCAAAACCAGCGCCCCCGCCGCGCCAAAGTAAGCCAGCACCGCGCTATCCGACATTGGTAGACGCTGCACTTTTGCAGTCACCAACAAACCTGCCAGGGTCGAGCAAAACGTGGCCAGCAAGATCGGCACAAACACCGCAGCGGGATCCTCCGAACCCAGTTGTGCGCGATACAGCAACACCGTGACCGGAAATAAGGTAACCGATGAGGTGTTGAGCACCAAAAATAGAATTTGCGCATTGGTGGCGGTTTCAGGTGTTGGGTTCAGGCGCTGTAAATCCCCCATGGCTTTAATGCCCAGCGGGGTGGAGGCGTTATCCAGGCCCAGCACATTGGCCGCTAAATTCATGGTGACCGAACCCACCGCGGGGTCGCCGCGCGGTACCTCGGGCATCAAGCGCGCAAACAGAGGTGACAGGGCTTTGGCCAGCACATCGATCAAACCGCTGGCCTGCCCCAGAGCCATAATACCCAGCCAGAACGCCATCAGCCCGATCAACCCCAGCGCCAGCTCCACCGCTAACTGCGCCATATCAAACAGCGCGGTAACCATGCGCTGAAACACCAGCACATCACCGGCGCCCCACCATTGATAACACGCCGCCAGCGCACTGGCTATAAAAAAACCCAGCCAGATACGGCTTAACATCAGGCGCTCATACTCTGCTCACTATCCCTGACAGATGCGCCCTCGAGCCGCAGAAAAGCCAACACGCGCTCGGCGGTGGTATCCGGGTGCTCCATCGGCAGCAGGTGTCCACCCGGAGCTTGACCTAATACTGCATCGGGTTGCAGCAACAACACACGGTTGTACATCGAACGGGTAAAAACCGGGCTTTCCTGACCGCGCAATACCATCATCGGCACCTCGATACGCCGAATACTTGGCCAAACCCAGGGCACCGAGGTGTACACTGCCGCCTCCCACTGGGGCGAAAACGCCAGTTCCACCCTGCCATCGCCTGTCTCTTTGGTTCCCGCATTGATGTAATCCCACAGGATTTCATCGGAAAAACGGCCAAAGGCACGGCGCTCGCGGTGAAACGCATACGCGGCCTGGCGGTTCGCAAACAAGCTGGGACGCTTCAGGGTTTTACGAACCATAGGCATTCTGCGCTTTTGCGCCTCGGACATAAAACGCAGTGCCAGCACGTGTCGACTGCGCTTGAATACGGGATCCAATAAGACCAGACCGCGAAACAGCTCAGGGTGTTTTGCCGCGGCCAACATTGCGATGGTCGCCCCCATGGAATGCCCCACTACCCAGGGCGCATCGCCACCTTTTTGCTGCAGGGTTTCGATCATATCATCGGCAAACAACATCCACGACAAGCGCTCATCGGCGTTAAACTCATCCCACATGGGGCGATGCTTGTAGCCCGTCACCGAAAAATGCGGGGTAAGCTCTTCAATAAATGCCCGGTAGCTACCCGGCGGATAACCGTTAGCATGGGCAAGCCATAATTCGTCGCCACTGCCGCCAAAGTCCTCAAGACGCTGGGTCAACAGGTTCTGGGAAGAATTGTCGTGTTTTGTCATCATTAATTTCTCTTATTTACAGGCCGTGCAAGCACTCATCACACTTGCTAAAGTATGCGCGAGCATTTAACGTCATTCAACCGTCATAACAATGAGCACCTTACTATGAAAACCCGAGCAGCAGTAGCCTTACCCGGGCTCGGATATTTCACCAGTACGGTGCCGGGTCACCCTCACAAGGCGTTTTAACAACCCCTACGGCAGTTTCAGCGTCGCCATCACCGGCATGTGGTCTGACAGCGGCAGCGCGTCGCCGTGAACAACTTCACTGCGCTCCAATGTCAGCGCCGGACTGTAAAACAAATAGTCGATGGTGCGGTCGGGCCTGCGCTGGGGATCGCTGCTGGGGGCGTAGGTGTACCATTTCGCCACATCCTCTGTACTCATGCTTTCCAGCGAAGGCACCATGGGATATTTCAACAGCGGCGCCAGCTCAGTGCCGCTGGCGTTGTAGCTTTCCCGATGAGGTGCAGGCAGGCGCTCATAAGCGGCGGCATCGGGCAACAAATTGAAATCGCCGGCAATAAGCCAGGGCGTACCGGCGGCGTCCAGGGCACGCAAATGCTGATCGATCATGTCTACCTGTCGCGCCATGGTGTCGGAACCCTGGGCAAAAGCACTTAGGTGCGTATTGATGACTTTTAATTCGCCGCCACCCGCTATGGGCAAACTCAGCTCCAGGAAGGCGCGCTTTAAATTGAATTGGCGGGTAATAAAATCGTCCGTGGTAATTGCGGGCAAGGCATAGCGTATCGCGCTGTCTATGGGGTAGCGCGACAGCACCACCAGTTTAAGCCCCACTTTTCCAGCCACCCCCGGATGCGGCACATATTGGGCTTTCCAATAAAAAGTCGAGGTATGCGCGCGATACTCCGGCAGCAAATCCAGCAACATCGCCGTTTGATCCATACGATAGGTACGATCTGCGCCTTCATCCATTTCCTGCAGCAGCACAATATCGGGTCTTTGCGCCTTGATAAAAGCGGCGATATCGCGTCCCACCCGCTCCACCGTATCCCGGGATGGCCAGGGATCGGTTCCGCCATCGTAGAAAAAATGATTGTCTTTATTACCGGCAAAAAACTGTACGTTCCAGCTCAGTACACTCAGACTTTGCCCGGCCTGCAAGGGAGCCAGGCCAGAAGGGTTGACCACCGGTTCATCCTGCACCGCGGCGGGTTGATAGGTGCTGGTAAATACCCAACTCAAAAAAGCGGCAGCCGCAATGACCAGCAGTGCCAAAACCGATCTCACCCACATTCCCATAGTGGCCACACCTCAAGCGTTCAAAACTAG
>PDSN01000239.1 GCA_002748505.1 Gammaproteobacteria bacterium
GATGATTTTGCGCAGGGCGGCAAGGCCGGCATCGCGTTCTTCCGCCCCCAGAATTTGCGGATATTCATCCAGTGCGTGCAAAACTGCGTTTTCCGCCCCCGGTGTAACGGTCAGGCGAATATGATTAATCAAATCGCTGTCACCGAGCAAACGATTTAAAGCGTCAAAATCCATATAGGCGGCCAATCCGGTATAACTGGGTATTTGCCCTACCACCGGCAAGTGCAGGCGTTGCTGGCGTCCCTCCAGCACGTCAACCCACACCGAATTACCGACTTGCACGTCGAGGATATTGGCAAGCATCTCATCAAGAACCAGCCCGTTATCCGGCAAGTCAACAGGGGTTGATGCCGTATTAATCAGGCGGCGCAGCCGAGCGCCTTGGGGGATGCCTTCCAGACTGACTAATTTACGTTGATTGTTGTGGTGGATACGCACCGACAGGCGGCGTACGCCCTCGGCTTGCTCGACGCCCCCGATGGCGCGCAGCTCGTTAAGCACGCTGGCCGGGCGGGATTCAATCAGGGTAGCGGCAATATCGTGGCGGTTAGCCAGGCGAAATTCCACCGCAGCTAAATGTTCGATAGAAGCTTTTTGAACCGCGGCTATATGTTCAATAGAGGCTTTCTGAAATTGGCTCATCATAACGATAGCGGAGGCAAAGGCAATGGCGACAATCGTCAGCAGCGCTTTGACAGGGCGGCGCTCCAGCTGACGCCACACCATGCGGGTTGACGGTGAAAGCAAACGCGATAACCCAATGATTTCCAAAAAGGTTTTGCGAAAATGCTGCGGGGCGGGCGGGCGCATGGCTTCGGCTATCGGCTCACCGGCGGCGGCATAAACGGCGTGTGCCGTACCGGCCAAAGCGGCCAGCAAACTCACCGCCGTACCAATTCCCGCTACCTGCCAGTCCAGCACAAAGCGCAGATAGGGAAAGTGAAAGCTTTTTTGGTAAATGCCTGCCAACCCTTGTCCCAACCAGATGCCCAACGCCACACCCAGTAGTGCACCGAGTAAAGTAATCAAGGTGACAATCAGGGCGTAATGCAACGCCACCTGGCGAGTGGAATAGCCAAAAGCCTTGATAATGGCAACCTGATCGCGCTGCATACCGATTAAACGCTTAAAGACGATATTGAGTAAAAAAGCCGCAACGCCGAGAAAAATGGCCGGAAAAAAGGTTGCCATCACCGTCAGCTCTTTAAATTCGTTTTTCAGAATGGCATGTGATATTTGATCTTCCCGCCCGATT
>PDSN01000150.1 GCA_002748505.1 Gammaproteobacteria bacterium
TCACCGCGCCAGGGCGCCACCCAGAACAACAGCACCATACCGGGAACGGCCAACATCGCGCAGATCAAAAAGAACTGGGTGTAACCCACGCTTTCGACGATATACCCAGTGCTGGCATTGGCAAAGGTGCGCGGCAACGCGGCCAGTGCGGTGAACAGGGCAAACTGGGTGGCGGCAAAAGTACGGCTGGTTTCCCGAGCGATAAAAGCGGTAAAAGCGGCGGTGCCAAGGCCAACGCCCAGGTATTCAAAAGCGATGACCACGGCCAGCAGCCACAGCTTGGCTCCGGCATTGGCAAGTATGGCAAAGCCAAAAATCGACAGGATCTGCACCACCCCGAACACCCACAAGGAGCGGTTGATACCGAGGCGAATCATCAATACGCCGCCCAGTAAACCACCGATAATTGCGGGCCACAACGCCGCGTGCTTAGCTACCATGGCGATCTCGGTCAGACTAAAGCCAAGGTCTATATAAAATGGCGTAGCAAGCGCGGTGACCATATTGTCACCCAACTTGTACAAAAACATAAACGCCAGCACCAGGAGCACGTCGCGCCAGCCGCGGCGGCTTACGTATTCAACAAAAGGCTCGAGTATGACCGCGCGCAGACCTTTCGCCTTGCTGGGCGCGGAGGGTGGCTCGCTAATCACCAGGGACAGCCCAATACCCACCAACATAAAACCGGCAGTAATCCAAAACACCGTGCTCCAGGGCAGGTGGGCTCCTAAAAAAATTGACAGCGAGCCGGGAATTAAACTGGAAATACGGTAAGCCTGCACATGCACGGCGTTGCCGATACCCAGTTCTCTGTCAGGCAGCAACTCGCGGCGGTAAGCATCGATCACGACATCCTGGCTGGCGGAAAACAGCGCCACCACAAATGCCAACGCTGCCACCGCCCAGATCGAATGCTGCGGATCGACTATGCCCAGCACACCCACGCTGAACAGTAACACGACCTGGGTGACCAGCATCCACCCGCGCCTGCGACCAAAGCCAGGCGGTGAGAACCGATCCATTAAGGGCGACCACAAAAACTTCCAGGTGTAGGGAATACCAACTAAGGCAAACAGACCAATTTCCTTAAGTCCGACTCCCTCAGTACGCAGCCACGCGGGTACCAGCTGGTAGAGAATATACAGCGGCAGACCCGAGGTAAAACCGGTGAAAATACAAATCAGCACCCGCCGATTGAGCAGGCTTTGCCACCAGGGTCTTGCTGGGGGTGCAGACAACTAGGCCTCACCCGCTTTTTTTGCTTCGAGTTCAGCGCGGCGCAACTCCTGGGCGCGAACCAGGTGCTGGCGATACATGGTTACCACGCGCTCGATGCCAGGCTCCAGTAGCACGCCTTCGTTACCCGCCGCCACATAGCTCGTGTACACACAGGAAGCGGCCATCAGTGCAGAAGACACAAGTTGAGGGTCGGCACCCTCGTTCTTGTATTCATTGGCAATCGCGATAAAACGATTCAACATTTCGCCATGTGCGGCTTCATCAAAATCAGACATGAAATTTCCTTCAAAAAAATAATCGTAGTAAACCGCCAATAGCGCTTACTGACGGTGCACAATATCGTGCATGGGACGGGTCGACAAACGCCGTTTCAGCGCCTGGCGCAATCTAAAGGGAATGCGCGACACAATGCCCGCCACCACCGGCGAGCGACTCAACTGCCACAGGCGTTTAAGCACTTTTTCAGAACCGGTGAGCGCCGCGCCCTCGCGGTGATAATTCGCGCTGATATGGGCAAGAGTTGCTTCACTGAGCTGCCCGGTGCTGGCACACACGGTTTGCAAATAGCGTTTGCTATAGAACTCGCTATCGCCGGGTGCAACAACAGGCTCCGCCTCGCGGGTGGCGGCATCATCGGGCAGTGCTTTACTGTGCACGACCGCCGCCCAAAAATCATGCCACTGATCCACTGTGGCATTCCACGGGCGCACCACGCTTAAATCACGCCCGCGCACACGCTCATTAAACGCCCCCACATCAGGCACGACAACCGGCAAACCCGCGTGCAAGGCAATGCTCAAAGTGTAGCTATAGGTTTCAGGCCACAGGGCGGGAAACCACACCACATCCGGAGCTAACTCATCAATAAGCCCATAGACCGCATCGTTTTTATAGGGGCCGTGGGTAATCACACCCGCGGCGAGCGCCTGATAAGCGTAGCCGAGTAAGTGAAATTCGATGTTTTCTGACTGCAAAGAAGAGGCCACCGCTTCCAAAACATCGGCGCCTTTTTCACGGCTTAACGCACCCAGCACCAGCACTTTCAGCGGTCTGTCGCCCACGTATTGCCAGCTCGGCTCTGGATACGGCTGCGACAACAAATAATCCGGATGCCAGGCAACAACCGGGTTAGGCACCACAAAAAAGCGCTGGAAATGCGAACGACAATCCTGCGATGGAAAGATCACCCGTTTGGCACCCTTTACCAAAGGCTCCTGCCCCGCTCGCCACAGCTTTGCGGTAACACCCTCGGGCAAGGGGTAGTGTTCGGCGCAGCGCTGGTCGAAATTGTCCGCATCATCGTCAATGAAATGCGCCTTGCCATCGGTCATGGTGGGGTTGCCGTTCACCAGATAATAATCGTGAATAGTGACATCGTAATCACAGTTAAGGTCAGCCGCCAAGCCCCATAAACGCGGCGCCAGCCCCATGGTGTGATGATAGTGAACATGACCCACACCCAGTTCTTGCAACAATTTCACCAGGTAATCGTATTCAGAGGACACATCAAATGAGAGGCTGTCCTTGACGCGTTCACCGGCATTGAATACAGACAAAGTCACCGAGCGGCCATCTTCTAAGGGCGTAATCTGTAAAAACAGCGCCTTACCGCAGTAAAACGAGGCCAGCTCATTCACATGCTGCTGCGCACCGCCGCCGAGCTTGTGGGCGATCAACAATACTTTTGGTAAGTTCTGCGCCGCAAACAAACCCAGCAGGGCGCGAACTCGCAGTTCTTTGCCTGCGTCTTTGCCGACACAATCCTGCACCGCCGCATCGTAATTGGGGTGCTTTTGCGCCAGTAATTCCAGCGCTTTTTGAATGCGCGGATTCTGCGAAGCGCCAAAACTCACACCGCCCTTGTGATACACAAAGGTATTGGTCAGATGATAGTTTTGCCAGCCCATACGCTCAGCGCGCTGGCACCAGTCATTTTCTTCGCCGTAGCCCCTACCAAAGGTCTCAACATCAAAATAGCCCACTTCAGCCAAACAATCGCGGCGGATATACATGCAACAACCCACACCCGTGGGTACAGGAACTACATCAGTCGCGCTGTTTTGCTGCGCGAAATAGGCGTCTAACTCCGCCACGGATAACGCAAACAGCAGTTCGTTATCTTCACAGTAATTGGGAAACGAGCAAATGGTGGCGTTGTTGGAATAAGGCGTCAAGCTCGCCACATTGGGGTTGGCATAAGCCGCTTCGCGCAGGCGCGCAAGCCAGTTGTTGGCCACTTCCACATCGCTGTTAAGCAGCAATACATCGCGGTCAGTGTCATATTGCATACCGCGATTCACGGTGGCAACAAAACCCAGATTTTCCCGATTTTCAAGCAACACAATATCGGGGTTCGCGGCGGCGACCTCGCGCAGCCAGGCGGTGATTTGCGGCGAGGGCGAACAATCATTAATAAGGATCAGTCTTGCCCAGCTTTTATCCAGCGTCGCCAGCACGGAATTAACACAGTCGCGGGTTTCCTCAAACCCGTCATAAACCGGGACAATGACATCAACGTCTTTCATAAAACCATAATTTCCTTACCACTGCGCCAAACATGGGTATTTTCAGCAGCCGGTTAAAACGCGCCCGTATATCTTGCAGTTGCGCCCGTGTTTCATTCAATTGAACTTGCGTTTCATCCAATCGAACTTGTTGCTCGTGCATGGCTGCCACCTTTTCAGCGATAGTCGCATCCCGCTCGTTCAAGGTATCCAGCGCTTTTTGATGCTCGGCACCCAAACCCTGCAGGCGGGTGTCAAAGTCTTTAATCTGTGCGTCGCGTTCCGTTACGGTGTTCATCGCGTATTCAAGTTCTGCGCCCGCCTTGGCCAAACGCTGATCGAGATTTTTTATCTCATCATCGCGTGTATTGAGAGTCTCCAAAGCCGCCGCAAGTTCATTTCCCGTTGCGTTCAAGCGCGCATCCAGTTCTCGAACGTCCAGATCGCGTTGATCCAGGGTAGCCAACGCCTGGGTATGCTGCTCGCCCAATGCCGTAAGCTCACGCCCGCGCGCAACCAGGGCATCGACGCCGGCCATCGCCACTTGACTGACAGGATAGTGCTGGTCGATATACTGTGTCAGCATATCGAGATTGTTGCTATCGGGACTTTGCGCCTGGGCATGTTGATGCCTGAGATCCTGGCGCACAGCGGCGCGCACCGCCAGCTCATTAAGGGTAATCGGCAAATGCTCTGCCAGTTCAGCCACAGCGGCTACGGGGTCAGCCAGCAAGGTGTGAAACCGGGTCAACACCGCGCCTTGCGGCAAAGTCTGCCGCAACTGCTGCCAGTATGCCAAATACAAACGCAAACCATAACCCACAGGAAAAGCATCGCGCGTTTTAAGCGACTTGGCCACCTCCAATGGGGGTCTGTCGATCACGCACACGTGACAGGCAATGCCCATCTGCTCACAAACCTGTTGCCAAAACGGCAGGGTGATACAAAAACGCGGATCCTTCACCGCAGGAATCTGAGACTCATCGCCCGCAAAACCGCGTGCCAAAATAGCTTTAGCCTGGTCGCGGTGACTGTCAAACTCAGTGGCGTGCCAATCAATAAAGCGCTCGACCAGAGTGATGTCATACCAGTGGCTGTCGATCGCCGCCAGCAAGGCATCGTTTAAG
>PDSN01000137.1 GCA_002748505.1 Gammaproteobacteria bacterium
GAATCTTGCCCAAAATCATTCAAACCGTAGCTACCGCTACGCTTTTCATGATGTTTGAACAACCTTCTTTGTCCTTTTGTCCGAAAATTCCATTTACTGATGAAGTATCCGGGCTGGGCTGGATATTTCACCAGTATTCAGGTGAAACAAAAAAGAGACGCCCATGAATTCGCTATACATCATCGTCAATCAACACGGCCACTACCTCGGCAAAAACAAAGCCTGGCAGGACGGTCGCGACCCCCGCACCCTGTACCGCACCCCCCACGAGGATGAAGCGCTCAACACGCTGTTTGAAGTCAGCGCCAAAGACATCGAACTGCGCGGCAAAGTGATGGCAGCCGAAGTCAACGACAAGGGCCAGCCCGAGGTCACGATCAGCGATATTCCCTTACCGCAGACCGAAGACGAAGCCCGAACGGAACAACAGACCACCACCCCCGCAGGTTAACAAAGAAAACGCTTGCAGCGGGTAGTGTGGTTTCTTCAAGATACAACTTCGAAAACCGCCCTAACCCGGATATTTCACCAGCACCCTGACTTCTCCACTATTATCTATTTAATATCAATGAGTTATGCAATGAACAACACAAGCCTTCACCCACTTATCCGCGTTTGTGGCTACGCAGCGGCCTTGAGTTTAATCCTGATCCCTGTCGCTGTATTCGTCGTGCGCAGTGGCCAGTGGCGCGGGGGCTTAATGCTTTACGGTGCGGCAGGTGCAGTGGCTTTGTTTTTATTGGGTGTTTTTGCGGTACTGGCCTTGCTGCCAACCTTTCAAGAGCAACGCGCCGCCATCGCCCGGCGGGCGCTGTGGTGTGTAATACCTGCTTTTTTACTGATCTCCAGTTTTATCAGCGGCATTCGGGTGCCTCCGATTCACGATATCAGCAACAATCTTGAAAATGTCCCGCAATTTGTCAATGCTGCCAAACAACGCGGCGCAGACAGCAATTCCATTGCGGTAAACCCTGACGCCTTGGAGATGCAAGCGAACCATTACCCCAACCTCAGCCCGATTCGCAGCAGCGCGCCCTCTGCGGAGGTTTTTGCCATCGTGCTGAAGTCGATGCAGGACAGCGGTTTGGAAGTGTACTACCAGAATCCTGCGCAGGGCGTGATTGAAGCGGTTGCGACCACGCCTTTGATGCAGTTTAAAGATGATGTCATCGCCCGAGTGCGCAGTGACGGCGATGAAACATGGGTGGATTTACGCTCCGTGTCCCGGGTTGGCCGCTCGGACTTCGGCGCCAATTACAAGCGCCTTGAAATGCTTACCGAGCGAATAAATACAGCACTCTCACCGTAACACGGAATCAGTAGATATCACCGAGAAATGCCTTCAAGTGGGCTTCCACTGAGCGGGCTAAAGCGTGTAAATCGTAGCCTCCCTCCAGGGTAGACACAATCCGACCCCCGGCGCTTTTTTGCGCCTGTTCATATATGCGGCGCGTCACCCAGGCGTAATCCGCGTCGACCAGGTTAAGTCCACCCATAATATCAGCTTGATGCGCATCAAAGCCCGCTGAAATAACAATCAACTCCGGTGCAAACCGTTCCAATGCGGGCAACCAATGCTCAGTGACGGCCTGACGAAAGGCTTCGCTGCCATCGCCGTCGCGTAGTGTTGCATTGACCACGTTTTCAGAGTCACATTCATGCCCGCTGTTGGGATAAAACGGATGCTGAAAGGTCGAGCAAAACAAAAAGCGCTTATCATCTGCAAGAATATGCTCGGTGCCATTGCCGTGATGAACGTCAAAATCCACCACCGCCACACGGTCCAAGCCATACTGATTGACCGCATAAGTTGCAGCTAAGGCCGCGTTATTAAAAAAGCAAAACCCCATTGCCTTATCGCGCTCGGCGTGATGCCCTGGTGGGCGCACACAGGCAAAGGCATTGCCGACCTCACCTGCCATTACCAGATCAACCGCTTTAACAGCCGCGCCTGCGGCGCGCTCTGCGGATGTTAAGGTGTGCGGATTCATCGCCGTATCGCCATCAACCCAGGCCACGCCCTCCTCAGGCCGCATATCGTACAGGGATTGAATATAGTCACTGTCGTGCACGGTCTCTAACTGAGCGCGTGTCACCTTGGGTGCATCGTATTGAAGCACGACCAGATCCAGACCCGTGGCAATCAGCCGGTCATTGATGGCATTCATTCTTGCGGGTCGTTCGGGGTGAATATGCCCCATATCGTGTAACAGACATTCATGGTGGGAAATAACAGCAATGGGCATATCTTCACTCCTTTAACGCTGTGATTAAACACCGCTACCAAGATGTTGGCAATAGCACTTTCGTCAAAACAGCAACTGATTGCAGAAATACACACAAAGCACTGCCTCTCAACCCTTGATCGGCGCTATACTCACCGAGTGCTCCACGACAAGGCCATAGCAATGCATGACAGTCCCTTAAAAAAACTCTTTCGCCCCCAATCCATCGCTATCATCGGCGCGACGGATACGCCTGGCTCGGTTGGTCGCCAGGTACTGAACAACATTGTGCAAGGCGGTTTTACGGGGGCTATTTACCCCGTAAATGCCAAATACGACACGCTCGCCGAGCGCCCCTGTTTTAAGTCGATTCGCGATATTGAACACGCGATTGACCTCGCGATTATCGTTATTCCTTCGCGCTCTATTCCACAGGTTCTGCGTGATTGCGGCGAAAAAAATGTCGGCTCGGTAATGGTATTATCCGCAGGTTTTGGCGAAATCAGCAAAATGGGGCAGGCGCTGCAAAATCAGATTGTAGACATCGCCAGACAATACGAAATGCCGCTGATAGGCCCAAACTGCCTCGGCATCATGCGCCCCTGTCAAAAACTGAATGCCACATTCACACGCAATACTGCAAAACCTGGACACATAGCGCTGATAGCACAGTCCAGCTCTATTTGCACCGCTACACTTGACTGGGCGGACGCCAACGGGTTTGGCTTTTCTGCGGTTGTGTCCATGGGCGCTATGGCCGACGTAGGGCTTGGCGATATGTTGGACTACTTTGCCAATGACCCGAAAACTCACAGCATCATGCTGTATATAGAAGGCATTCCCAATGCTCGCGAGTTTATGAGTAGCTTGCGGGTAGCGGCGCGCTTAAAACCCGTTATTGTGGTCAAGCCTGGCAATCGCAACAATGAAACCCGTGCCCACAACTCACATTTCGGCGCACAGCCCGACGATGATGCGGTGCTCGACGCAGCACTTGGCCGCGCCGGCGCCGTGCGCGTTTCCACTATCGACCAGATGTTCGCCGCCGCTCGCGTACTGGCGTCCAATAAACGCATTCACGGCAGGCGTCTGGCGATTCTCACCAACGGCGGCGGCCCCGGCGCAATGGCGGCGGATCGCGCAGCGCGCCTCGATGTAGAACTCGCCAGTTTAAGTGAAGAAACCATCAGCAAGCTCTCCGCCGCGCTTCCAGCGCACTGGAGTCACTCCAACCCGATCGACATTCTCGGCGATGCCGACGGTGAGCGCTACGAGCAAACTTTGAGCCTGTTGCTGGCTGATCCGAATACCGACAGCGTGCTGGTACTGCTGGCGCCACAGGGCTTAACCGACCCCACCGAATGTGCGCAGGGGGTAATAAACGCCGCGAAAAATTCCAAAAAACCTGTATTGACCTCGTGGATCGGGCGCAATCTGGTCATGGAAGGTCGCAAGCTATTGAACGAAGCAGGCATTCCCCATTTTGTAAACCCCGAAGAAAGTGTTAACGCGTTCTCCTATCTGGCCAATTATCAACGCAACCAGCGGGCCTTGATGCAGACACCGCAACCCATGTCACAGTGGCGCAGACCCGATGTGGAAGGCGCGAAACTGATTTTAGAAAATGCCCTGGCGGAGCGCCGATCCCGACTTACTAACACCGAAGGTCGCGCAATTCTGCGCAGTTTCCGCATTCCGACCAACTCGGCAATCAATATCACCTCTGCCGCGGACGCTCTGGTCGCCGCGGAAACCGTTGGTCTGCCCGTTGTAATGAAAATCAACTCACCGGATATCGACGATAAATCCGGTGCAGGTGGTGTCAAGCTCAATGTCCAGGAACCCCGTTCGGTTCGCACGGCCTACAAAGACATCATGCAATCCGTGCAAAGCAAATGCCCCGATGCAAATATTCTGGGTGTTTGTGTTGAGCCAATGGTTAAAAAACCCGGGGCAAGAGAGCTCATTATTGCGGTACAAAGAGATCCTGTGTTCGGCCCGGTGATCAGTTTGGGAATTGGCGGCACCGCCGCTGATATTATCGAAGATCGCCGTATAGCACTGCCGCCGCTTAACGATTATTTGTGCCGCCAACTTATCAACAGCAACAACCGCGTGCGCAACTATTTGAGTGATTTTTCATCACTGCTTCCGGCCAAAGTCGATGCTCTGGTCTACGTGTTACAGCGTGTGTCAGAAATGGCCTGCGAGTTACCCCATATTGCCGCGCTGCGCATCAATCCCCTTTGGGTTGATGAACACGAAGCCATCGCGCTGGATACAACCATTGCCGTTGCTCCACCACAAACCACTACCCGTCGCTACGGGCATATGGCCATTCACCCGTATCCTTTTGAACTTGAAAATACCATCAATCTGCCCAATGGCAGCGATATTATCATTCGCCCCATTCAGCCAGAAGACGCCGAAGCCGTGCAGCTTATGATGGAAAATCTGTCAGAAGAAAGCCGGTATTTTCGCTTTATGTATCGCATCAGCTCACTGACAACACCTATGTTAGTGCGTTTTACGCAAATCGATTACGACAGGGAAATGGCGCTGGTGGCGGTGTCGCAGGACAATGTAAACGGCGAATCCAACATACTTGG
>PDSN01000138.1 GCA_002748505.1 Gammaproteobacteria bacterium
GCAAATGTACATGGTGTTAGCTGATTATAAGTCGTTGTGAGCAAAATAATGCTATTGATAATGATTGTCAATATTTCAAAAGGGTTTTCGGTAGTGCAGTCTTGTCACCGCGGGGTTGGGCGTTCCCGGCTGGTTTGAGGCGTGCCGGGAACGAGTCAAAAAACCGCTGCCGTGGCGTACTTCGTTGCCAAAGATACGGCCGGCGTCTGCGGTTGACAGAGCCTCATTTGTACGCGGGCTGCGGGGTGATGGTGTATACTTGCCCGCTTGCAGTCGACACACGTATAGCAGGTATGAGCAATGAACAGTCAGCAATATATGCAGCAAATTGGAGAGGCAGCGCGAGCGGCGGCGCGGCAGGTGGCGGCATCGAGCACCGCGCAGCGCAACACTGCCCTGCTGGCGGTTTGCGAAGCCTTGCAGGAAAATCGCCAATCGTTGTTGAGTGCTAACGCAGAAGATATGGCACGCGGACGCGACAACAACCTGGCGCCAGCCTTGCTTGATCGTCTGCAACTTACGCCCGAGCGGATTGACGCAATGATCGACGGTCTTGAACAGGTTGCGAAACTGCCTGACCCCGTGGGGCAAATCAGCGATATGAACACCATGCCCAGTGGTATTTCTGTGGGACGAATGCGTGTGCCGCTGGGGGTGATTGGCATTATCTATGAATCGCGGCCCAATGTGACGGTGGAAGCGGCGGCGCTGTGCTTGAAGTCGGGCAATGCCTGTATTTTGCGCGGCGGTTCGGAAGCGCTGGCCTCCAACCAGGCCATCGCTGCCTGCATTGGCACGGGGCTTGAACAGGCGGGGCTGCCTCGCGAGGTGGTACAAGTAGTGAACACTACTGATCGCGCGGTGGTGGGGCAGATGATTACTCACCCCGAGTATGTGGACGTGATCGTGCCGCGCGGTGGCAAAGGTCTGATAGAGCGTATCAGTAACGATGCCCGGGTGCCGGTGATTAAACACCTGGATGGTATTTGCCATGTGTATATCGACGATTCCGCCGACCCTGAGATGGCGATCACTATCGCACTCAACGCCAAAACCCAGCGCTACGGCACCTGTAACACTATGGAGACGCTGTTGATTCATGAGGCGGTGGCGGCATCAATACTGCCGCCACTGGCTAGCGCACTGCTGGATAAAGGTGTGGAATTGCGCGGTTGTGAGCGGGTGCGAGCGCTGGTCAGTCAAGCTGTACCTGCCGATGAAAGCGATTGGAGCGAAGAATATCTCGCGCCGATACTGTCGATAAAAATTGTGGCAGACATCGACGAAGCCATGGCGCATATCGAGCGCTACAGCTCCCGCCACACCGAGGCCATCGTGACCTCGCATCATCCGCGCGCCATGCGCTTTTTACGGGAAGTGGATTCCGCCTCGGTGATGGTTAACGCCTCCACACGTTTTGCCGACGGTTTTGAATATGGCCTGGGTGCAGAGATAGGTATTTCCACCGACAAACTGCATGCCCGCGGCCCCGTGGGGCTTGAGGGGCTGACTTCGCAGAAGTACGTGGTGCTCGGTGATGGGCAGGTGCGCTCTTGAGCGATGCGCCGGAGAAGCCGATAGCGATTTTTGGCGGTACCTTTGATCCGGTGCATTTTGGCCACTTGCGCACTGCGCTGGAATTGGTAGAAGCGCTCAACCTGGACCATCTGCGCCTGATGCCCTCGGCCAACCCGCCCCATCGCGATGCGCCCCAGCGCTCAGCGCAAGACCGCGCCAACATGGTGGCGCTGGCTGTGGCCGAGGAGCCGCGCCTGCGCATCGAGCGCTGTGAACTCGAGCGGGATGGGCCATCCTATACGGTGGATAGCTTGTTGCATATCCGCAAACAGATTGGTGAAAAAAGATCACTATGTCTGGTTCTTGGCAGCGACGCAGCGCTAAAATTGCCGACCTGGTCGCGCTGGGAGCGATTGCTGGACTTGGCGCATCTGTTGATTATCGCTCGCCCTGGCTGGGTAATTCCGCCGGGTCACCGGGTTTCCCAGTGGCTTGCCGGGCATAGGGTCAGTGAGCCTTCGGCAGTGCGGGGTGCGGCGGGCTGTGTGCTGATTCACGAGCTGCGTCAGTTAGCTATTTCCGCCACGGAAATACGCGAGATGATCGCCCTCGGACGCTCGCCCCGGTATTTGTTGCCGGAGAGTGTGCTGTCTTATATTCGTGAGCGCAAGCTCTATGGCTAAGACGTTTTTTTTGCGCGAAGTGAGTTGAAGTAAGTTGTTGTAGTAAGGCAGATTCTCATCTGTTCAGGAGTAAACATGGATCTTAAAACGGCCAGACTGGTACTTGGCGTCGATGTGTCTGCGGACATTGTTGAGGCAGAGTCGGCGCACGATGCGCTGGTCGGTGTGCTTGAAAAACAGATTGATTTATTATCTGTTGGTTCGCCGCAGCACGATGACGCCCAGCGGCTTCTCGCCGAATACGACACGGCGATACGTGTTCTGCGCCAGGCCCACGAGTCAGAACAACATGTTGGCAGCCCAGCGTTTTATACCCAGGCGAGTAATGAGTCGGCAGGCCCTACCTCAATTGAGCGATTATATGAGGTCGAGCGTGAAAGAAAATCTGGAGCTGCGCCGGAATCTGAGCAAAAACAACCAGAGAGACAAGACTCGGTTAGTCCGCAAATTACCCAGCGGCAAGAGGAGAAAGCCGAGGCACCAGAGGATCAGCAACCTGAAGCCTCGACAACTTCCGTGCACGACTCGAAGCAAACGCATGGTCTGTTCCAACAAAAATACCTTATCAGTATTGCCGCAGCGGGGCTTGGCGCGATACTGGTGGTGGCGGCTCTGTTTGTCACCGATGGGCAAGATCAGCAGAATGTCTTAGAGGACAAGCATGGCGTCAATGCGCCGCTTGCTAGCTCTTTGGAGATTGCGGGTAAGGAGATTGCGAGTGATCAAACCCCGCGCGCGCAACAGGCGGAGACCAGTGCCGAGCCAGGCGTTCAACCGGGGGCGCAACCGCAAGGCCAAATCGATGTTTCGGTGCTCAGCATGAGAGAGGATTGGCTGTCGGCGCAAAGCGCGTTGCTGGATGTGCTGGTAGAGCTGTCTGCGGCAGCCGAGGATCAGGACTACCTGAACGAAGTACGGGAACAGCAGAAGCAGCGTTTTCCGCTGGACGACAGTCCCGACGTGCAGCGAGAAAAACTCGCTGCATACCAGGCTTTTACCGCTGCGGCAAAAAAACGGGTGCGGGATATGCACGCCACGCAGCTCGCCAGCGATGCCAAGGCGCGTTTTCTTGAGCAGGTGTCAAACCTGCGACAAAACGGTCTTGACCAATGGCCGCTTACAGCCGCATCTGTGGATGTATTTGCCGGGCTCACAAGCGCGGATATCGACAACATCAATACGCAAATGACAAACGCTGAACAGTTGCTGTCTGCAGGACATTACGACGCTGCGGCAACTGCTTATAGCGAGCTTTCCGAGACTCTGTCAGCCTTACAGCTAAAGCAACCGCAGGTCGGTATAGATACCTTGTTTGCAAGAGGAAAAGAGGCCATAAGACGCAATCGCCTGTCCTTGCCACTGAATGACAGCGCGCGGTTTTATTTACGTGAAATTGAAAAGCTTCAGCAAGATGCGCCGCAGTACCAGCAGTTAAAAGCGCTGATTGGTGATGCTTATCTGAAGTTGGCAGTCTCTGCCCAAAAATCCGGTGATTTCGCTCGCGCTAACACCATGCTTGCGCGCCGTGCTGCTGTGGTCGGTCAGGCCGATACAAACCAGGTATTGGCACGACTCGAAAACAACAAACGCCGCTTTATGCAAGAGCGCTTTAAACCCGGTGTTGTGATGTCAGAATTTGATGGTTTGCCCGTGGTGTTCGTGCCGCCGGGGAAATTCCAAATGGGTAATCCTTCCGGTGGGCTGAACCGTTTTTTCTCGGGCTTGTTTGGCGCGGGTGAATACAGCGTATCGCGCGAGCGTCCTGTGCACGAGGTGGTCATTGACAAGCCCTTTGCGGTAGCGCAACAGGAAATCAGCGTTGGCTTGTTCAGGCGCTTTGTGACAGAGACGGGCTATGTTACTGATGCGGAGAAAAAGGGCGTAAGCCATGCCCTGCTCAACGATAGAGAAGTCAGCGTGGCGAATAAAAACTGGCGGCATAATTATCTGGGCGGCCGTGCCAAAGCCCGTGAACCGGTCATCCATGTGTCCTACAATGATGCCAACGCCTTCGCCGTCTGGCTTAGCAAAAAAACCGGCGCCAATTACCGTTTGCCCAGTGAATCGGAGTTCGAATATGTGGCGCGCCAGGGCAAATCGCTTTTAGCGCCCTGGGGCGATGATGAGCCCGATGTTAAGCAGGGCAATTTCCGTCGGGCGCAAGACAAGGCACCGTCTGTCTGGGTTAGCGCCACTGGCAAAGAGGCGGTAAAAGCTGTGTCAGGCGCCAGTGATGGCTACTTTGGCCCCGCGCCGGTGGGGCGGTTTAGTGCCAACGAGTTCAAGATCAACGATGTGATGGGCAACGTGTCGGAGTGGACCAGCGATTGCTATTTCGACAGCTATAGAGGCAAAGACAATGCCCAACGAGCCAGGGGGCAGGCCGGTTGTGACATGCGCGTGGTACGCGGCGCCCACTGGGCCAGCGATGCGCGGGATCTTCGCGCCAGCTACCGCCTCGATAAGTCGCGCAATTACAGTGCCAATACCCTCGGTTTTCGCGTGGTGCGGGATATTCAGCGCTAGCCCGGATATTTCACCAGTAAATGGAATTTTCGGACAAAAGGACAAAGAAGGTTGTTCAAACATCATGAAAAGCGTAGCGGTAGCTACGGTTTGAATGTCGAAAAACCATTTAGGCACGGTTTGTACATTGGTTTTTGTTGCCATTTGTCACGTAACCCGTTGATATCAAATAAATAATAGTGGGCAAGCCGCCGTACTGGTGAATTATCCGGGCTAGCAAAGCCCCGCGTGCCTGTTACAATGAACGTGTAGATGCAATCAACGCAGGAGCTTCATGGACACCCCGCAACTTACTGAATTGGTGCGAAACGCACTGGATGATCTTAAAGCCGTCGATCCCGTATACCTCGATGTCTCGGGTTTGACTGACGTGATGGACGTGCTCGTGGTTGCCAGTGGCACCTCCAATCGCCATGTAAAGTCACTGGCGGATAACGTCTGCATGGAAGCGAAGAAAGCGGGAATGCGTCCGCTGGGCGTAGAGGGCGAAGACGCAGGGGAGTGGGTGTTGGTGGATTTTGGCGATGTCGTGGTGCATGTGATGTTGCCTGCTACGCGGGATTTTTACGATCTCGAACGCCTGTGGAGTCAGCCCCCGGCCGAGTTAGACGATGAGAGCGACGGCCAAGAATCCAGCTGATGCGCGTAAACATTCTGGCGGTGGGCACCCGCATGCCAAACTGGGTGCAGCAGGGTGTGAACGAATACCACAAACGCATGCCCAAAGAGCTGGTGGTGAACTGGCGGGAAATTCCCGTGGCCAGGCGCAACGGCTCGGCATCCCCCGCGCAGCTTTGTCAGCGCGAGGGCAAACGCCTGCTCGAATCGGTGCCAAAGGGTGATCGTATTATCGCCCTGGATGTGCAGGGCAAGGCCTGGTCCACGGAGCAGCTGGCTGCTAATCTCGCCGACTGGCAGATGACTGGGCAAAACGTCAGCCTGCTGATCGGCGGCCCCGATGGTTTGTCGCCAGAGTGTTTGGCCGCCAGCGCACAGCGCTGGTCGTTGGGGCCTTTGACCTTACCGCATCCTCTGGTGCGTGTGGTGCTGGCGGAACAGCTTTATCGCGCTTGGAGTATCAACGCCAATCACCCCTATCACCGCGCTTAACTCATGGCTGCCGACAATACCTTAAAAGACCCACAACGCGAGGCGCGGATTTTCAAGGCGCGTGCCCTGTTGGTGGTGGTGCTGATGTTGATTTGCCTGGGGGCTTTGGTTGCGCGCTACTATTCCCTGCAAATTACGCACCACGCGGAATACGTGGTGCAATCTGATCGCAACCGCCTGCAACTGCAGTCCATCGCGCCAAAACGCGGCTTGATTTATGACCGCAACGGCGTATTGCTGGCGGAAAATCGCCCCAGCTTTTTGTTGTCTATCGTCATTGAGCGCACTCCCAACCTGGAAGACACGCTGAATCAATTGCGCAAATTGTTGCCGCTGGAAGAAACCGATGTGGTCAAGTTCTATCAGCGCATGGAGCGGCGCACGCCCTATGAGGCGGTGCCTTTGCGCTTCAAGCTGACCGACGAGGAACGCGCGGTGTTGGCGGTGAATCGCCACCGTTTGCCCGGGGTAAGCGTGGAAGCGCAGCTGCTGCGCTACTATCCACAGGGTGATCTGTTCGCGCATGCGGTGGGTTATGTGGGACGCATTAACGAGCGTGAAGCGGCGCTGCTCGACGAGGTGGATTATCGCGGCACCTTTCACATCGGCAAAACCGGCATCGAGAAATTCTACGAGGATAGACTGCACGGCGAAGTGGGTTATCAAAACGTGGAGGTAAACGCTCACGGGCGGGTTCTGCGCGTGCTGGAACGCCACGACCCCATACCCGGCGAGGATTTAACCCTGCACCTTGACATCGCGCTGCAAAAAGTGGCCACCGAAGCGCTGGGTGACAGGCGCGGCGCGGTGGTGGCGATTGACCCCAAAACCGGCGGCGTGCTGGCTCTGGTGTCTACACCGGCGTTCGACGCCAATTTGTTCGTCAACGGCATCAGCACCAGGGATTACAGTGCGTTGCGAGACTCCATCGATGTGCCGCTGTTTAATCGCGCCGTGCAGGGGCAGTATCCGCCGGGCTCTACGGTAAAACCCTTTATGGGCATGGCCGGCCTTGCCGCAAAACTGATTGATGCGGAATTTACCGTGCCGGACCCAGGTTGGTATAAACTGCCTGGCGATAAACGCCTGTATCGCGATTGGGTGTTGCGCTACCGAGGCACCGGTCACGCGCCGCAGATGAACCTGGTGGACTCTATTGCCGAATCCTGCGATGTATTTTTTTACGATCTGGCCAAACGCCTGACCATCGATGGTATGTATGATCGCTTGCACCCCTACGGTTTCGGGGAGCGCACCGGTATTGACACCACCGGTGAGCGCCGCGGCGTGCTGCCATCCAGCCAGTGGAAAGAGGCGGTGCGCGGGCAGGTGTGGTTTCCCGGTGAAACTTTGAGCGCGGGGATTGGTCAGGGTTATATGCTGTCAACGCCAACGCAATTGGCAGCGGCGACTGCCGTGCTCGCCAATCGCGGCACCCGGATTCAGCCGCGCATGTTGCACTTAGTCAATCGGGAAGCGCTGCCGCCCGTGTTGGAGAAGTCCGTAGCGGCGCCCGTTGAGCACTGGGATCTTGTGTATGAAGGCATGGTAGCGGTGGTGCATGGTAAAAAAGGTACCGCGAAAAATATCGGCGAGGGCATTACCTATCAAATGGCAGGTAAAACGGGTACAGCACAGGTCGTGGGCATAGCCCAGAACGCGGTATATAAAGAAGAAGAGGTGGCCGAACGCCACCGTCATCACGGTTGGTTTATCGCTTTTGCGCCGGTGGATGACCCGGCGATCGCCGTGGCGGTGTTGGTGGAAAACGGCGGTGGCAGTGCCGCAGCCACGCCGGTGGCGCGTACCGTGATCGACGCATGGCTGGTCAGTCAGGGCGTTGTGCTACCGCCGGTAGTTGCAGATCAGGCGGAGCAGGAGGCAGCCTACAATGACTGAATACGTGCGCGCACTGCCCGATAACCGCTCGCAGATGCCCGATCCGCGCAGCCGTCTGGAGCGCGTACATATCGATTGGATGCTGGTGTTGTTGCTGGCGGCCTTGACCGCATTTGGCCTGCTTGTTCTGTATAGCGCCAGTGGCCAAAGCATGGCCGCGGTGATTCGCCAGGCGCGTTTTTTTGCGGTGGCCTGGGTGGTGATGATTGTCGCAGCACAGTTCAGTCTGGCCTGGTATCAACGCTGGGCGCCGCTGTTTTATGTGATTGGCGTGTGTGCCTTGATCGGGGTGGCGGTGGCGGGTTCCGGCGCCAAAGGGGCGCAGCGCTGGTTGGAAATTGGCAGTTTCCGCTTTCAGCCTTCCGAGATTATGAAGCTTATGGTACCGCTGATGGTGGCGCGGTTTTTGGCGAAAAGCACATTGCCGCCCAGGTTTTTAGTGATTGCGGGCTCCCTGGCGCTGCTGGGTTTACCCGCCGCGCTGATTTTAAAACAACCGGACTTAGGCACCGCCCTGTTGATTGCCGCCAGTGGTTTGTTCGTGCTTTTCATGGCCGGTATCAGTTGGCGTTTTATCGGGTCGGCGGTGGTGGTGCTTTTAGCTTCAGCCTGGCCTGTCTGGCTGTATTTGCTGAAAGACTACCAGCGCCAGCGCATTTTGACCTTGCTCAGCCCCGAGTCTGACAAGCTGGGCGCCGGTTGGAACATCATTCAGTCTAAGACGGCTATCGGCAGTGGCGGCTGGATGGGCAAGGGCTGGTTGGAAGGTACGCAGTCTCAGCTTGATTTTCTGCCTGAGAGTCGCACCGATTTTATTATCGCCGTGCTCGCCGAAGAAATCGGGCTGCGCGGCGTGCTGGTGCTGTTGACCCTGTATTTGCTGATTTTACTGCGCGGCATCTGGATTGGCGTCAATGCGCAATCCACTTATGGCAGATTAGTCGCCGCCAGTTTTACCCTGACTTTTTTTGTGTACGTATTTGTGAACATGGGTATGGTGGCGGGTCTATTGCCCGTGGTGGGTGTGCCTTTACCTCTGGTGAGCCGCGGGGGTACATCCATTGTGACCTTGATGGCCGCTTTTGGTATTCTCATGGCGGTGAGTACAGAGCACCGTTTGATGGCGCGCTAGCAGCCTGTTGAAAAAATCCCATTTATTGGTGAAATAGCAGGGCTAA
>PDSN01000139.1 GCA_002748505.1 Gammaproteobacteria bacterium
TTAAGACTTGGCGCTGAGATAGAGCTTGTAGGCTTGATTGTCCGTCTCTTCCCAGTAACGGTAGTCAAGCTCATCGAGACGCCGGGCGAAATCTTTGCTGTCCGCAGGGCTGACCTGCACACCCACCAATACGCGCCCGTAAGCCGCACCATGGTTGCGGTAGTGAAACAGGGAAATATTCCAACGACTGCCAAGACAGGCCAGAAATCGCGCCAGTGCACCGGGACGCTCGGGAAACTCCATACGAAACAAGCGTTCGTTGGCCAATCCCTCGGGCGCATGGCCACCCACCATATGACGCACATGCAGTTTGGCCATCTCGTTTTGGGTCATATCCTCGGCCACATAGCCCTTGTCTTCTAACTTGGCAAGAAGACGCGGCAAATCATCCGTACCGGGCTTTATTTGCAAACCCACAAACACCTGTGCATCAGCGGGTGTGGAATAGCGGTAATTAAATTCAGTGATATTGTTCCTGTCGAGCAATTTACAAAACGCCAGAAAGCTGCCGGGGCGCTCGGGGATGGTCACACTGATGATCGCCTCGCGCTGCTCACCAAACTCGGTGCGCTCGGAAATGTAGCGCAGGCGATCAAAATTGGTATTGGCACCACTGACAATGGCAATCAGATCCTTACCTTCCATGCCCTCTCTGGCGACATAGTTTTTTAGCCCCGCCAGCGCCAGCGCACCCGAGGGTTCCGCAATTGAACGAGTGTCTTCAAAAATATCTTTTATCGCCGCACAGATTTCGTCGGTGCTAACCGTGAGTACCTCGTCCACCAAATCGCGCACCACGCGAAAGGTTTCCTTACCCACTTGCGCCACCGCCGTACCATCGGCAAACAGGCCCACTTCCTTCAGGGTCACGCGGCGACCTTTCGCCAATGCCACCTGCAGGCAATTGGCGTCTTCCGGCTCTACGCCAATCACTTTAATTTCAGGGCGCACAGCTTTTATATAGGTCAATACGCCCGCCAGCAAACCACCGCCACCAACCGGCACAAACACCGCCTCCACCGGGCCCTCGTGCTGGCGCAGAATTTCCATCCCCACAGTACCCTGACCTGCAATCACATCCGGGTCATCATAGGGGTGCACATAAACCATGTTTTTTTCCTGCACCAGTTTTTGCGCATGCGCCGAGGCTTCATCATAGGTATCGCCTATTAACACAGCCCTGGCGCCGCGCCTGCGCACGGCGTCCACTTTAATCGCAGGGGTAGTCGCAGGCATCACAATCGTGGCTTTTACACCTAACCTGGCCGCCGATACCGCCACACCCTGTGCGTGATTGCCCGCCGAGGCCGCCACCACACCGCGTGCGCGCTGCTCAGGGGTCAGCTTTTGCATTTTGTTGTAGGCACCGCGCAGCTTAAATGAAAACACCGACTGCAAGTCTTCGCGCTTAAACCAGACTCTGTTATGCAGACGCTCGGACATCATCAGCGCTTCATCAAGCGGCGTTTCACGCGCCACATCGTACACCGAGGCAGTAAGAATTCGCTTTAAATAGGACTGGGGCATGAGCTGTTCCCGAAGAGCAAAGCCGTGCATAGTAATTCACCGAGACAATAATTTCACGCCCCAGATGCCCGGTTTACGGTATTATAGCTCCAGTTTTTCTCCGACTTTCGGCCAAAGTGAGCATCACCATGAACCAGGACGACAAAAAACGCGCGGCGGCACAGGCGGCCATAGACCACATTCTGCCCCACCTTGACGCCGACAGTATCGTCGGCATCGGCACGGGCTCCACTGCCAATTACTTTATTGATGGACTGGCCGCGCACAAGCACCTGTTCGATGGCACGGTGGCAAGCTCCGATGCGTCTGCGACGCGCTTGCAGGAGCACGGCATCGCGGTATACGACCTCAACAGCGTCAGCAAACTGGACTGGTATATCGATGGCGCAGACGAGTGCAATCACGCGCTGCAACTGATAAAAGGCGGCGGCGCAGCGCTCACCCGCGAGAAAATTGTTGCGGCGGTCGCCAAAACATTTGTGTGCATTGCCGATGACAGCAAACTGGTACACACCCTCGGCGAGTTTCCGCTACCGGTGGAAGTCATTCCCATGGCGCGTTCTTATGTCGCGCGCGAGCTGGTCAAACTCGGCGGCGACCCGGTTTATCGCGAGGGCGTTATTACCGACAACGGCAATGTGATTTTGGATGTGCACAATTTCAGCATTGCCCAACCCCTGAAAACCGAGGCGGCAATAAACGCCATCGTGGGCGTGGTCACCAATGGCCTGTTTGCTCACCGCGCCGCGGATGTGTTGTTAATGGCGACCGATACCGGGGTGGAAACACGCAAACCCGAGTGATACCCGCGGGTATTACAGTGGATGATACACCCGCACTTCTCAGGGGTTAAACACCTTACCGGGGTTCATAATGCCTGCTGGATCAAAGGCCTGCTTGATATGACGCATGATAGCGATTTCGCTCTCACTGCGGGTATAAGTGAGAAAATCTTTTTTCAGTAAACCCACGCCGTGCTCCGCAGAAACACTACCGCCGTGTTTTTGCACCGCCTCGAACACCCAGCGGCTTACCTTGGCGCAGCGCTGCTGAAATTCCGCCTGTGACAGCGCATCGGGCTTTAGAATATTCAAATGCAAATTACCATCGCCAATATGGCCAAACCACACCACTTCAAGGTCGGGGTAGTTCGCATCGATCACCGCCTCCACGTCGGCCAAAAATTGCGGCACTTTGGAGACCACCGTGGAAATATCGTTTTTATAGGGCGTCCAGCGCGAGATAGTTTCCGAAATATCCTCGCGCAAACGCCACAAATTGGCGGCCTGGGTCTCACTTTGACTGATGACGCCGTCGAGTACCCAACCCTGCTCCACGCAGTGTTCAAACACCGCCATGGCCTCATCTATGGCGGATTCGCTGGCCGACTCAAACTCGATCAACGCATAATAGGGCGTGGCATCCGGGAAGGGTCTGGACAAGCCCTGATGCTCCACCACTTTGGTAAGGGCGAGCTCTGAGAAAAACTCAAAGGCACTCAACTGTACTTTGCTTTGAAAAGCGCCGAGCACAGGCATTAGCGCGCCCATATCCGGCACCCCCAAAACCAATACGGATTGCGCCAAAGGCATGGGTGCAAGCGCCATCGTGGCCTCTACCACAATACCCAGCGTGCCCTCGGCACCGATCACCAAATGACGCAGATCGTAG
Organism: Gammaproteobacteria bacterium; assembly: GCA_002748505.1. GTDB lineage: Bacteria > Pseudomonadota > Gammaproteobacteria > Pseudomonadales > Halieaceae. The sequence continues at coordinate 3,199 of PDSN01000139.1, forward strand.
CCGGTATTATTTTTAAGCAGACCGTTATTAAGCTCCAATACCTCACCCGTGCCGGTCACGACCTTTAGCCCTAACACCCAATCGCGGGTCATACCGTAGCGAATCACCTTGATGCCACCGGCGTTGGTGCTGATATTACCGCCGATCTGGCTGGAACCCGCAGAGGCGAAATCCACCGGATAATACAGGCCGTTATCAGCGGCGAAGGTTTGCAGTTGCTCGGTAATTACCCCTGCACCGCAACGTACCGTGCGATCGATCGGGTTGAAGTCCGCCAGGGAGTTAAGCCTGTCGAGCGCGATCACAATCTCGCCATTGCCCGCCACCGCACCACCGCTCAAACCCGTGCGCCCGCCCGAGGGCACAATGGCACAGCCCTTGGCGGCGCAGGCCTTCACCACCGCTTGCACCTCTGCAATTGTTCCGGGTAACACAATCGCGCCAGGGGCGGGGGGATAGGCGCGCGTCCAGTCCCGACCATACTGCTCAAAGGCGTCGGCACCGGTGAGCACGCGTTCGCTGCCGACAATTTCGCTGAGCGTATCGAGAAAATCAGAGCTGGGTGCAGACATGGGACAAGATCTCCTTGGGCGGGTTGATGAGGCCGTTTCTGGGAACAACATCCGGGCAGTCTATGTTAACATAGTCCCTCTGGCACCGTTTACCCTGATAGAAGTAACCCAATGAACCAAACCTCTTTAGAGAAAAGCAAAATTAAATTTTTGTTGCTGGAAGGCATCGCGCCCTCTGCGGTGCAAGCACTGCAAAAAGCCGGCTATACCAATATTGAGCAGCACGCTAAGGCGCTGCCACGTGAAGAACTCAAACAAGCAATCTCGAATGCGCATTTTGTAGGTATTCGCTCGCGCACCCAGCTTACCGAAGAGGTATTTGCGGCGGCTAAGAAACTTGTCGCGGTGGGCTGTTTTTGTATTGGCACCAACCAGGTCGAGCTTGATGCCGCCACCAAACGGGGCATTCCCGTGTTCAATGCCCCCTTTTCCAACACCCGCAGCGTAGCAGAACTGGTGATTGCCGAGGCCATTTTGCTACTGCGCCGTATCGCCGAGAAAAACGCCGCCGCCCATCGCGGCCAGTGGCTAAAATCCGCACAGGGCTCCTATGAGATTCGCGGCAAAACCCTGGGCATCATCGGCTATGGCAATATTGGTATGCAGCTTGGCATTATCGCCGAAAGCCTGGGCATGACCGTACTTTTCCACGACGTTGTCAGCAAGCTCCCCCTTGGCAATGCGCGCCAGGTCGATTCTCTGCAAGCGCTGCTGGGAGCATCCGATGTGGTCAGTTTGCACGTACCCGAAAATACCTCCACCAAAAATATGATTGGCCAACAAGAACTGGCCGCCATGCGCGAGGGCAGCATTTTAATTAACGCCGCGCGCGGTACCGTGGTGGATATCGATGCCCTCGCCGCAGCGCTTGAAAGTAAGCACCTGAGTGGTGCGGCTATCGATGTATTCCCGACTGAACCGCGCTCAAACGACGATGAGTTTATCTCACCGCTGCGCCAATTCGACAACACCTT
>PDSN01000140.1 GCA_002748505.1 Gammaproteobacteria bacterium
GCGAAATTGCACGACGTCACGCACCGCAAGCCAGGGGTAGTTTACGGCTATGTCTATTCCTTACACAGTATCGTCATGCTTAAATCGCTCGATCTGGTGCATACGCTCGTGCAGGACGGTGACGATGCCAATGTCGCCGTCGGACAAATAACGCCAGTAGACAAAGTGTCGTTCGTATCTGAAGAAAAACCCCTCCACGCCAAACTCGGCAGGGATGGGCCTCGATACAACGCCACGGCTTTCTATACGCTCAAATGCGGTGAACAAACCCGAGATGTATTGTTCAGCTCGATCCTCGCCCCACCGATCGCGTGTATAGCGGTATATGTCATCAAGACGATGGGAAGCGCCTTGCTGGATACGGATTGCAGTCATGCATCAATTTTGGTTGCGGGCAATAACGTCTGCTGCGGTGAGCGTTTGATAGCTCTCTTCAGGAGCCGCGAAGGCGTGGCACAGTTCAGCTTTCAGACGCATAAAGGCCTCGGTTTCGGTACGTTCCTTGTCTCGTCGGATCAAGTCGCGGATGTACTCGCTGACGTTTTCATAGACACCTTCATCGCTTACATTAGTGGCAACGAAATCGCTCAGTGCACCGCCGAGGCGGACGGTTACTGTCGATGCTCTGGGCATGATGCACCTCCAACTTGTATTCATCTTTAATGTGGAAGAGTACACAGTTGTATTCATGAATAAAAGAGAGGCGCTGGCATTTGACAAAAACACAAACAAAAGAGGCCGAAGAAGTTAAAAAACGAACAATCACTGTTACAGATACGCGCCGATCAGTTTATTAGGATGAAATCGCTCTGATCAGCCTGGTTTGTAAACCCTGTTACCGGACTGAACAAAGCCCTCACCCCGGTGGAAAGAGGGCGCAGGCAGTGATTCGACTGCGCAACCTCAGCCCCGGTAATACCGCTGCGGATGAAATGGCATTTTGGTGACCGTGACGGGCAGGTGTTTACCGCGCACGCTCACGCTGAGGTCGGTGCCGATTTTGGCATGACTGACATCCACATAGGCCATGGCGATAGGGGCTTTGATGCTTGCTCCAAAGCCGGCGGAGCAGATTTCGCCAATGACCTCGCCGTCGCCGTTGCAGACGCTTTGCCCCTCGCGCACAGGGCGTTTGCCCTCGACTTTTAAGCCCACGCGCTTTTTGGCTACGCCGTTTTGCATCTGCGCGAAAATAATATTGGCACCGGGGAAGCCTCCCGCGCGCGCGCCATCTGCGCGGCGCACTTTGCTGATGGACCACAGCAAGCTCGCCTCCACCGGGCTGATGTCCTGGGTCAGTTCGTGGCCATACAGGCACAAGCCCGCCTCAAGACGAAGGCTGTCACGGGCACCAAGGCCGATAGGTTCTACCCGTTCATCGGCGAGCAAACGCCTGGTAAAATCGACCGCGGTGGCATCGGGCAGTGATATTTCAAAACCATCTTCGCCGGTGTAGCCAGAGCAGGTGACATAGGCGGCGTGGCCATCGATCTCCACCGGCATGCCCTGCATAAAGGTCAGCTTGGCTGCTTCGGGAATAATGCCTGCCATCACCTCGCGCGCCTTCGGGCCTTGCAGCGCCAGCAAGCTTTGCTTTTCAAGTACCGTGAGGCTCTGTCCCTGCAACGCACTTTTCAGGTGGGCGATGTCCTGCGCCTTGCAGGCGGCATTGACCACTAAAAAGAAACGCTCATCGCCCCAACGGGTGACAATCAAATCATCGAGCACACCGCCTTTGTCATTAGTGAACAGCGCGTAGGTTTGCCGATGAATACCCAGGGACTGCACATCCACCGGCACCAGCGTTTCCAGCATTTGCGCTGCGTTCGCGCCCTCGATCAACACCTGCCCCATATGGGACACATCGAACAAGCCCGCCGCCTCACGGCAGTGCTCGTGCTCTTTAATAATGCCTGCGGGGTATTGCACTGGCATGCTGTAACCCGCAAAAGGCACCATACGTGCGCCGAGTTCCTGGTGTAAATCGTGCAATGCCGTCTGTGCAAGCGGCGCGTTGGAATTGTCGTGACTCATGGTCTGCTCTCTGTGATTAAAAGTTTCTACCGTAACTACTTTGTGGGTTTGAGGCAATGCCTTTGCCTCGCCCGCCCAGCCCTGCTACATTGCCAGTTGATTTGGAGTAGCACAATATGACAGACCTTAGCACACTACCGTCCACCATCAATCTGATCGGCATGCCCGGTGCAGGCAAGAGCACTATCGGCGTGTTGCTGGCCAAGCAGAGCGGCCATCGGTTTGTGGATACGGACATCGACATTCAGGCGCGCACCGGCACAACCCTACAGGACATCCTTGAAGAACGGGGCTTCCAGGCTCTGCGCGATGTGGAGGAAGAGGTTCTGCTGAGCGTAGACATCGACAACGCCATTGTCTCCACCGGTGGCAGTGTGGTCTACAGCGACGCCAGTATGCAGCGCCTGCGCCGTGCGGGGCCTGTCGTCTATCTGAATGTACCACTGACGGTATTACAAGAGCGTGTGGACAATGCGCCGCCACGGGGTATCGCCAGTGATACCGCGCAAACCTTTGCCGAGGTTTTTGCCGAGCGCACGCCGCTATATCAGCGCTACGCGGATATTACGATCAACACCCAGGGGCTGAGTCCGGACGCAATCGCAAATCGCATTTTCGCCTTGGTTTCTAAGCTTCAGCAGGACTCACCTAAAAAAAGTGAAAAATAAAGCCTATTTTCACTTCTTTTAGGCTGTTTTCAGATTGACTCCGTAAAAAAGCTGGGAGATATTGACCCTGCCAGCTCGGCCTTATGCCGAAGGAGGTCTGTTGTGGGAAATCGCCGTCAGGAAACCAGCGACACCGACGCTTTGGATGACATTTTCGAACCTGCGTTATCAGATGTCACCGATGATGAGCTAGATGAGATTCTCGCGGTGCCAGTGGATGCCGCCAGGAAGCAGAGTCTGGCCGAAAAACGCCGCCGCGCTGAACGCCTCTTAGAAGAAAAGCGGCTGCGCGAGGAGCTTGGATGCTTCGATCTGGAATTAGACGACTTCTAAATATCCTAAAAACGCGGAGCTAAAACCGATACCGCCGATGCTCCAGCGGGCGGTGCGGGTGCTTGTTGCATAGCCGTGCCCCGCGCAGTGTATCCGCATCTGGGACACCCCGAAACACGAACAAACTCCCCCTGAATTTGCTAAACTGGCCCGGTGTTTCCATAGTTCAGGGCAGCAACGTGGCAACAACTGATAAAGAAGACTTACAAACCGGCAGCCTGAGACACCACTTTCTATTGGCAATGCCCAGCCTGAACTGCGACGCGTTCCACCACACGCTCACCTATATCTGCCAGCATGACGAACACGGCGCAATGGGACTGGTGATGAATGTGCCGTCGGGCTTGGGGGTGCACGAGGTGCTGGATCATCTGCAGTATGAGATTCACCCAAGCTGTGAGGACGGGCCAGTGCTGGCCGGTGGGCCGGTGAATCCGCAAGCGGGCTATGTGCTGCATCGTTATGATGGTCGCGAGTGGGTCTCCACTCAGAAAACACATTCCGATGTGGCAGTTACCAGCTCAAAAGACATTCTCGACGCCCTGGCACAGGGCAACGGCCCTGAAAATTACATCATGGCATTGGGCTACGCGGGCTGGGCCACAGGACAACTGGAGCAGGAACTCAGCGAAAACTGCTGGCTCACCGTACCCGCAGATACCCACATCCTGTTCGATCTCCCGCCTGACAAACGCCTCGACGCCGCCGCTGCCAAACTCGGCATTGATATCGACCTTATCAGCACCGATTTCGGTCATGCCTGAACACCAGACGCTGCTCGCTTTTGACTGGGGGCTCAAACACATCGGTGTGGCCGTGGGCAACACCCTGAGCCGCTCGCCCCAGGCGCTCACCACCCTGCAAGCCAAAGATGGCATACCCAATTGGGAGGAGATCAAAACCCTGCTAGATGAATGGCGACCGGCCCGACTTGTGCTTGGCGAACCCTTTAACATGGACGGTACACCCACGGCCTTACGGACGCGCGTCAAAAAGTTCGGCAACCGCCTTCATGGTCGCTTCGGCCTGCCGGTAGACTACGTGGATGAGCGCCTAAGCTCCGTGGAGGCCAAAACCCGCCTGTCAGAACGCGGCCACCGCGGTGACTACCGGAAAGCCCCAGCCGATGCGATGGCGGCGGTGGTGATTTTGGAAGACTATTTTGCGAGCTTGTAGAATAAGCTGGAATGGATTAGAAGGGTGGACTACAAGGGTCGAAAGAGTAAAAAGGGGACGGAGGGATTATTTTTTAATCCCTCCGTCCCCTTTTACGCGCGTCCCCTTTTACGCGTCCCCTTTTACGCGTCCCCTTTTACGCGCCCTTTTACGCTTTTACTCAGACCACATAAGGACTCACCATGAAATTCGACAACCGCGTTACCCGACTCACCGGCGTTGAAACACCTGTCGTTCAGGCACCCATGGGCTGGATCGCCCGTTCCCAGCTGGCCTCTGCCGTCTCCGAAGCTGGCGCGCTGGGTATTATTGAAACTTCCTCTGGCGAACTGGACATTATTCGCAAAGAAATTCAGCAAATGACCCAGCTCACCAACAAGCCGTTTGGGGTGAATATCGCCCAAGCCTTTGTGCGCGATCCAGACATCGGCCAGTTTATTATCGACCAGGGCGTTAAGTTTGTGACCACCTCCGCAGGCTCACCCGAGCATTACACGGAGACCTTGAAAAACGCCGGGCTTACG
>PDSN01000141.1 GCA_002748505.1 Gammaproteobacteria bacterium
GCCAACCCGGATTGGCCAAAACTTGTGCGCGCTGGCGATAGCGCAAAGATCCAGGGCTACAATGCCGAGATGTTAAAAACGTTGGCATAGTGTTGGAACGCAGATGCCGCTGTTAAGCGCTGCAGCGGCATTTCACTGCGAAGAGGGTATTCCGTGCAGCGGTGGCGATGAGTCTGGTGCCGCACTCTTGTTTACAACCGCTCTCCACGAGAGGGCGAAGGCGTTAGGCGCTCCCCCTCAGATTCCTCTCTGGTTTTCTCAAATTTGGTTCAAGCCGTCAGCAACATCGCACCGATGCCCGCACTGATCATGGCGATAACTACTTGCAGAGCGTTGTGCACTTTGGTCAGGTGCTGAGCAGTCAGGCGCAGCGGCACAGAAAGGGCCACCGAAAACAGCGCCATGCCCACAATCGAGCCCGCGCCAAAACACAACAAGTAGGCAACACCTTGCCAGAATGAGTTGATTTGATCGACAAACAGCACAATCACCGCCGCAGAACCCGCCAGACCGTGAATCATGCCGACGATAGTGGCGCGCACGGGCGATAATTGCGGGTGTCCGTGCTGGTGTTCGCTACTGGCGTGGGCTGAGAATTCATCGTGAGAGTGGCTGTGCAGGTGCATATGTTCGCCACTGTCGCCGTGTTGGTGGGTGTGTATGTGTACCGGGCGCATATACAGGCGGCGCAGCAGATCAAGCGCCAGTAAAATCATCATCAGGCCTACGCCGCGCTCAAGCCAGGTGGCGATGTTTTCAGGAATATGCGAGCCCGCCCACATTACGCCAACCCCCACCACCAGCAGGGTGAGCGAGTGGCCTATACCCCAGGCCAAGCCCTGTGCAATCATTTGCCTGCGCGTTGCCTGACTGGTGGCAAGTGTGGCTACGGTGGCAACGTGATCGGCTTCCAGCGAATGGCGCAGCCCCAAAAGAAAACCGAGCAGTATCATTGAAATCATAGTGCGGCACCTTGGCACAAATTAGACGGTAAACAGCCCGGCATTATATCGCTATTGAATTTGGAAAGGGAATCGCCGGTGTGTCTAAACGTTACGCAGCAGGAAATACATGCCGACAATGATTAAAAACAGCGCAAACACCCGTTTCAACAGTTTGGGCGGCCAGGCGTGGGCGAGATTTGCGCCGAGGCGCGCGCAGGGCGTGCTGGTCAAGGTGATGCCGATGAGTGCGGGCAGATAAATATATCCCAGGCTGTAAGAGGGCATCGCAGGGTGACCCCAGCCTTCGATCGCATTGGTAGCGGTGGCGGCAAGTGCGATAGGAATACCGCAGGCCGCTGAGGTGGCGACGGCGCTGGCAATGGCCATCCCACGCCAATGCAGGTAGGATACGTTGATTACGCCACCGCCAATGCCGAACAAGCTGGACAGAGTGCCTATAAACGCGCCTGCGCCGCTGTGCATTAACCTGGGTGTACTGGCATCGGTGGGGGTTGGTATGAGGTTCCACATCATCTGTGCGGCCATGAACAAGACGAATATACCCAGGGCGATCTGCAGTTCTGTGCCGCTTAAAACACCGGCGATACGTGCCCCTAAAAACGCCCCCAGAATCAAGCCTGGAGCGACATAGCGAAACACATCCCAGCGCACCGCGCCGTGGCGTTGGTGGGCGAGCGTAGAGCTGATGGAGGTCACCACGATACAGGCCAGGGAGGTTGCGATCGCCGCATGTGTGGCCACGTTGTCTGAAACGCCCTGGAAACCAAAGCTAAACACCAGTACCGGCACGATTAACAAACCGCCGCCAATACCAAACAAACCCGCAATAACACCCGCAAAGGCGCCGAGACATAAGTAGGTAGCTAGGGTTAATATCATTTGGAGATTTACAAAAAAGATGGCGCGCCTGGCACGATTCGAACGTGCGACCGCCTGGTTCGTAGCCAGGTACTCTATCCAGCTGAGCTACAGGCGCGTAGAGGAGGCGTATTATAGGTCGCTCTGCGTCGGTGTCAAGCGCTTTGCGGGGAAAACTTTCGCAGCCCGGGGCGGTGGGGGCGACAGGGTTGGCGAAGCTTGCGGCGGGTGTGGTGAGCGGGTATCGTGAGCCAATGTTGACAACCCTCACAAGGAAGACGTCCATCATGCCCGCCCCCTATAAAGTTCTTGTCTATAAAAGTCTGCTGGCGTTAAAGAAAGCCGTTATTGGTAAGCCCCATCCCAGACCCGTGGTTTTTGCGGGTGATAATGCGGTACAGCAATTGTGCGAGGGCATTGCGCAACTCGGTCTCAAGAGTGTGTTGATTGTCACGGATAAACCGCTGGTTGAGCTGGGTTTGGTGGCGCGCATAGAGCAGTTCCTGCTCGGAGCCGGCGTGAGCTGCACAGTTTACGATGGTGTTTTGCCCGATCCCAGTGCCGGCCTGGTGAACGAAGGGCTGGCGCAATTGCAGCAGCAACAAAGTGAGGCGGTACTGGGCTTTGGTGGAGGGTCAAGCATCGATGCGGCGAAAGTGATAGCCCTTGCGGGCGCCAACGGCCTGCGCGCGGAGGAGTGCGTGGGGCTAAACAAGGGTAAACGGCCACCGCTGCCCTTGTTTGCGATTCCCACCACCGCGGGTACCGGGTCGGAGTGCACCATTGCTGCAGTGGTCTCTGACGATATAACTCATGAAAAGATGATTGTGGCGAATCCTGCTATTGTGCCGCGCTTGGCGGCACTTGATGCGACCATGATGCAGGGTTTGCCGCCGCCTATCACCGCTGCCACGGGCATGGACGCGCTCACCCACGCGGTGGAGTCCTATATCAATACCTGGGCGACTGACGAAACCTCCAGCCAGGGTCGTGCTGCTGCGAAAATGATTTTTGAAAATCTGCCCAGAGCCTGCGAGCATGGCGATGACCTCGCCGCGCGCAGAGCCATGGCGCTGGCGTCTTACTACGCGGGTTTGGCCTTTACCTCGGCTCTGGTGGGCTATGTACACGCGATCGCGCATCAGCTGGGCAGTCGCTACCATGTGCCGCACGGTGTGGCCAATGCGATGGTACTACCGCATGTACTGGATGTATTAAAACACGATGCTAAAACACGCCTTGCCGAGTTGGCCGAGTATTGCGATATGGGCGAGCCTGGTATGGACGAGCTGGCGCTGGCGCAGTGCTTTATCGAGCGGGTGCGCGCCCTCAGCGCGGCGATCAATATCCCAAGCCACTGCGATAAAATTAAAGAAGAGGATGTGGCTTCCATCGTGGATGCGGCGATGCAAGAGGGTAACGGTTACCCCGTGCCGCGTTTTATCGAGCGGCACGAGTGCGAAACCGTGGTGCGCAAGCTGATGGTGTAGCGCTATTTGAGCAACGCCTGGATTTCGCGAAATGCGGGGTGTTCGGCCGTTTCCATCCATTCAAATAACAGCATTTCCGTAGAGCTGATACGCGCGCCGTGGTCGCGCATACGGTTGAGGCCGACGGCCTTATTACTGGCGATGCGCGAGCCTACTGCATCGCTGACCACATCGACGGCAAAACCGTCCTCCAGTAAGTCGACCACGGTCTGACATACGCAAACATGGGCTTCGATGCCGATGGCGACCACGAACTTGCGCCCTGTGGCTTCCAGTGCGGCCATAAACTCCTGGTTTTTGGCGCAGCTAAAACTCACTTTCCGCAGCGGCGCCTGGTCTGCCAGTAAATCGGCCAGCTCTGGTATGGTGGGGCCCAGCTTTTCGGGGATTTGCTCAGCCCATAACACTGGTACGCCGAGGATTTTCGCGCCTTGAATGACGCGTGCTAAATTGGCGAACAGGGTTTCCTTGTCGCTCATCAATTGCGCGAGTTTGCCCTGCACATCAATCAATACGACCACGGAGTTTTCAGCAGTGAGCATGTCGTGCCTCCTTTACTTGTGTTATTCAGTGACAGCTTCAAATGGCGCAGCACCTTGACGTCTGCGCAGCCAGTTTAACGCAGAAAACACCCCAGGTCTTCGTGCAAGATGTCGCTCTAAACGCTGCTTGCCCGGAAGCTCTGCCAGCAAAACGCCAACTAACAGGGTGAGCAAACCCTGTCCAGGCGTCACCAGCATCACTATACCAAACACAATAAAGCTGTAGCCCAGCAGGTTTTTAACGATTCGCCAAAGCGGGGATATATCGCGGTGGGTAGACTGCCAGACCCCGGGGTTGGAAAAATAATCGTTCGGCAAGCCCTTGATTGCCAAAGGTATCAGGAACAGGGAAGCCACAAGCGATACCACCGAGAGCAGTGTCATCAGCCATAAGATGTGTTCATAGGGCGAGATGGCGTTGAGCAAGGTGTTCAAGAGTTGGTTTCCTGTGATTTGTGGTGCTCAAATTGTACCGTAAACAGGTGGTGGACTTGTAAAAGATTGGCGAGCTTCACACGCTCAACGTCCCCGCACAGGGTTGCGCAATAGTTTTGCAGAAGTGATGTTTGACCGCGGCCATGATATTTCGTTCGTTGTACGCCGTCGTTAAGGTGTCTGCATTTGTTTGCATCGGGTAGGCGGCTTAGGGGAAATTCCAAAAATCATCAATACGGCAAACTTGCTGCCAAACAAGGCTTGACTTTGCCCCGGCAATTACGCAAAATGCGCGCCTTCCCGATTGGGGCGCCTCGCCCCGATGTCCGTGGCTACGTAGCTCAGCTGGTTAGAGCACAGCATTCATAATGCTGGGGTCGGTGGTTCAAGTCCACCCGTAGCTACCA
>PDSN01000142.1 GCA_002748505.1 Gammaproteobacteria bacterium
CGTAAAGATGAGCTGCCATATCACCCCAACGGTATGCGTTTTTACGCCTACGACGATGCGGACAATGAGCTGGTCATGCGCGAGTATTACTCTGTGGGTGGTGGTTTTATTTTGTCTGCCAATGACGAGGGTGAGGTGGAGCTTGTGCAAGAGCAATACGCCGTTAGCTATCCCTTTGCATCGGGCGCTGAGTTACTTGAACTATGTGAAAAGCATAATAAGACCGTACCCGAATTAATGTTAGCGAATGAAACCCTATGGCGCGATGAAGCACAAACCCGAGCCGGTTTGTTGGCGATTTGGCAGGTTATGCAGGATTCGATTACCACCGGTATCGCCGCCGATGGTGTGTTGCCCGGCGGTTTGAATGTGCGTCGTCGCGCTGCTTATTTACACCGTCAATTATTAGAGCGCCCCGAGCAATCGCTTACCGACCCGCTGACCGTGCTTGACTGGGTAACGCTGTACGCCCTGGCCGTCAACGAAGAGAACGCCGCAGGGGGGCGGATGGTAACCGCGCCCACCAACGGCGCGGCGGGCATTATTCCTGCGGTGCTCAGTTACTATCTGCGCTTTGTGCCCGGCGCTGACGACGATGGTATCGTGGACTTTTTATTAACCGCTGGAGCCATCGGCATTTTGTACAAAAAAAACGCGTCTATCAGTGGGGCGGAAGTGGGTTGTCAAGGCGAAGTGGGTTCAGCCTGTTCTATGGCTGCGGGTGCGCTGACACAGGTTTTGGGTGGCACTTATCGGCAGGTAGAAAATGCCGCAGAAATTGCCATGGAGCACAATCTGGGTTTAACCTGCGACCCCGTGGGTGGTCTGGTACAGGTACCCTGTATTGAGCGCAATGCCATGGCTTCGATCAAAGCCATTCACGCTGCGCGTATGGCACTGCGTGGCGATGGTGAACATTTTGTGTCGCTGGATAAAGTCATTCGCACCATGCGCGAAACCGGTCGAGACATGCAGGATAAATACAAAGAAACCGCCCGCGGCGGACTGGCGGTCAATGTGGTGGAAGTGCCGGTGAATATTGTGGAGTGTTAGAACACCATCACACAACTGGCGCTGCTACAACACTATACAGCGATTGCGCTGTTCCTTGGCTTTGTACAGCGCCTGGTCGGCACGTTTAAACACGGAGTCTGGCGTGTCGTCCTGAGTAAATTGGGTAAGCCCCGCAGATACCGTGATTGCGATGGGTTTGTCTTCGTAGTGAAATGACGATTCCTCTATGTGTTTGCGCACCTTATTCGCCATGGTCAGCGCTTCATTGGCACTGGTTTCTGGCAGTAAGCCCACAAATTCTTCACCGCCGTAACGGGCGACAAAATCGGTGGCGCGGGTGGCGCGCTGGAAAATACTGGCGATGGCTTGCAGGGCCTTATCGCCCGCGGCGTGGCCATAGCTGTCATTGATACGCTTGAACCAGTCAATATCCCACACTACCAGCGTCACCGGTTTGCCATAGCGTTTGAAACGGGCAAATTCCTTGTCGATAGCATCATCAAATGCGTGGCGATTCCATATGCCGGTCAGTGCATCTTTGAGTGCCAGCTCGCGGGATTTTGCAATGGCTGCGCGCAGTGCCTGTGCCTCCTGTTCCATGGTGTGCAGGCGGTGTGAGAGCTGTTCGATTTCTTCGCTGGCACGGGCGTAGCGATCGAGGTCAGCTTGACGGTAGTCGTCCACCTGATCGGCCAGTTCCGACAAACGCTCCGCCAATTGATCTTTTAATTCGTCGAGGGAATTTGCCCCGGCGACGTGATTGGCAATGCCGCTGACTTGGGCTTCAACCTTTTTTCCCAGTGCCTGACGCTCTTCAAAAGCGGTTTTTTCGTCGATGCGTGAATCGCGTATATGTTCGTCCAGCGCTTCAATTTGTTTGGCCAGATTTTGTAAAAATTCGCCGTATTCGGCTTTGTCGGCAATGACCTGATTGCCAAGTGCGTTGATGATGTCGGCCAGGTGTTCGACGATGTCGGGAAGTTCATCGTCGCTGTTGTTGGCGGCTAAGCGAGCGCGCAGTGCATCGGACTGTTCGGCAATATCTGGTGGTAGGGATAAACGCTCCAATAAATGCATCAGCATGTCTGCGGCGCTTGTCTCGGTGCTGGCCTTTTTGTCAGACTTTTTGCCAAACAGAGAAAAACCCGATTTGCTGGCGCTGTCTTTCAGTATTTCATCGAGTAATTGCCCGATATCATCTGTCAGTTTTGCCAGGTCTTTGTCATTGGCACCGTGGGCCTGCTTAATCAGGTTTTTAACGCGGGCGCGAAAGGCTTTTGGCGGATCAAAACGGGTGAGCAGGCGGGCGAGGGGTTCTCCGGGTTCGCGCTTTGCGCTGGCCCCATCGCTGCGCGCTTCTTCCATACCTAAAATGGCTTCTTCAATGCCCGTCAGCAGGGTGTTGAGTTGCGCGCTGTTAGAGCCTTTGCGCAGCGCCTCTCTCAGTTTTTTAATTTGCTGATCGAGGTTTTTATCCAGCCCCTGTGACGCCAGAGCCAAACGCCCCAGACCTTTTTCCAGGACACTTTGATACTGTTCCTGTTGTTCCTTGGCCTGTAGCGCCTGATAGTATTTTTCTTTCCATTGCTCTAGTTTTTTTAAGGTGCTGTCTTTGGACATCCGCAGTTCCGTGTGTTGCCGTGTTAATCGTAGTACGCTCGATTAGCAGCCTGTTAGAGCAGTCGGCACAATTTCACCAGAACATTGAGCCTGCGTTTGGCATCGGCCACATAGGGGTTTGCTGTATCCCAGGCGTAACCTGCCAAAATCGAGCTGATCATTTGTTTGATCGTGTTTTCTTTTTCAGGAAAGAATACTACGTCCTGAAAGCTCTGATCATACCAAGCGGTGACGTAGACCTTAAAGGTTTCGATACCGATTTGTAGCGGTTTTACAAAGTCGTTATCCCAGTCTACGGCTTCCCCCTGCAGCTGTTTGTCGAGGGTTTTGGCGGCAAGGCTCGCCGAATGCAGTGCGATAGTGACGCCTGAGGAAAACACCGGATCCAGGAACTCGCCCGCATTGCCCAGCAGGGCGAAGCCCTTGCCGCACAGGCTCGATACTGAAGCGGAGTAGCCGCTGATCTGGCGCACAGGGGCGATAATCTTCGCATCACTGAGCAAGTCGGACAAACGCGCTTCGGCGTTCAGGAAGTGCCTTAAAATGGCCTCGTTGTCATCATCAAAGCCCTCAAAGTAGTGCTTTTCAGCGACAACCCCCACAGAGGCGGTGCCATCGGCAAAGGGGATAAGCCAGTACCAGATGTCCCTGTCTTTGGGATGAACACAGATAAGAATTTTATTGCGATCGTAATCAGGGTCGTGGATATTGTCTTGCACGTGGGTAAACACGGATTGACGCACCGGGAAGTCCGAGGGTTTGTCCAGTTTGAGCAGACGCGGCAGAACGCGGCCAAAACCGCTGGCGTCCAGGATAAAGCGCGCTGTCAGACTGTGCTTCGCGCCATCCTCGTTTTGGTAGTGAACGGTTGGGCTGTCATCGTCGAGTTCCAGTGCGGTAACGGTGTTGCCGTAGCGAATATCCGCGCCCTGGTGCGCGGCCTCATCGGCGAGAATTTTGTCAAACTGGGCGCGTTTGACCTGAAACGTCGTGCCGTGCCCGGCAGTGAATTTGTCGCGAAAATCAAACTCGCTGGTGGCACCATCGCAGTGGAAGGCCGCGCCGTTTTTGTGCTGAAAACCAGCCGCAGCGACGGCATTCAGCATATCGGCCTCTTCGAGATAGGCCATGCACTGCGGCAGCAGGCTCTCGCCGATGGAGAAGCGGGGGAAGTGCTCACGTTCCAGCACCACAACCTGATAGCCTTTTTGTACCAGTAGCGCCGCGGCGACAGCGCCAGAGGGGCCCGCGCCAATGATGACAATATCGGTAGATTCCATACGCTGAGCGCCTTTTGAGAAAAATGAAGATGCGTTCGTAAAAGCATAGCACTGTGTTGTTTAAAAGCCAGCTCCTGCCGGGGGTTTTATCGGTATATTGTCCGAGAAAGCCCCGTTTGTGTTGCCAAGAGCAAGCGTCGCGTTTTGTGGCGTATTGGTCGCAGTAAAGAGCTGCAATGGGGTTTGTTATGATAAGGTTGTGTTTGTTGGGGTGCGGCATCAGCGCCAGGCGGAGAGTAAGCGGAATATGCAAAACGTCTTGAGAAAAACAGGTTTGCCGGTGCTGGTGTTGCTGCTGGCGGCATTGCTGGTATGGTGGATGCTGATCAACAAGAAACCACCGAGCACGCATGCGTCGAAGCCATTGGCGCCGATTGTGGCGCTGCAACAGGTAGTCCTGGGTGATGTACCCGTGCCGGTTTATACGCGCGGTGTCGTTGCGGCAAAGCGTCAGATCAATCTGGTCTCCGAGGTTTCCGGCCAGGTTGAGACGGTGTCTCCTTACCTGGTTGCGGGGGGGCTGGTGTCCGCGGGCACCGAACTGGTGCGCATCGATCCATTGAAATATGAAGTGGCGGTGGCGGAGGCTGAGGCCGGTGTCGCCTCGGCGCAACTGGCACTGAAAGAAGCGGCGGTATTGTTAAAAAAAGCGGCTATTAAGGAAGCCAAGGCCAACTTAAAGGCGGCGGAGGCTCGTTTGCGTCGGGCAAAAGACAGTCTGGCGAATACCGTGGTGGTCGCTCCCTATGACGTTGTCGTCGATGCGAAATACAC
>PDSN01000043.1 GCA_002748505.1 Gammaproteobacteria bacterium
GACATTAAAAAGCTAATGACCGCCGAGGAATACTTCGCCGCTGGTATGGACAAGCTCAACGATCAGGAGCGCGAAGCGCTAAACCAATGGTTGCTGCGCTACACCGCCAACGAAGCACCACTGATGCGCAAAAAAAGTAAAGCAGTGAAAAAAGTGGCTGCTGACACCACCATCAAAGCCAACATCCTGCCACCGTTTAAGGGCTGGGACGGCAAAACCGTGTTTCGCCTGGACAACGGCCAAATCTGGAAACAGCGCAATTCGGGCAGACGCATCTACAAAGGCGATGACTACCGCGTGGAAATTAAAAAGAACATGCTGGGTTTTTATCAACTGAAGCTGTTAGCCAGTGGTGCGACGGTGGGCGTGAAGCGGGTGAAATAAAGTTTAGCTAACCATCCGCATCGGGTATCGCGCGCTAACCCCCCTCCCCCACTCTTAAAACAGAATCGAGGCGAGGGGATGCCGTTCTATTCCCGCTGCGTTTTATCAATCAAAGATAAACGGTAGCGCGGATACAGCACAGACCAAAGCCAGCGCCACAGGCTGTTGTTTTTAAGCACCGCCTGATCTACCTCATCAAAAAAGCGCCACACCCCTGCGGGATCCGCGTACATATCAGCGCGGGTGCGATAGCCTTTTTCGGCATCGAGTTGTTTTACCACTTGTGCAGGGTTGCCAGCGACCACCGTGTTTGCAGGTATATTACGCGTCACCACGGCGCCTGCGGCCACCACCGCATTGTCGCCGATAGTGACACCCTTCAATACCGTCGCGTGATCGCCGATCCACACATTGCGACCAATACGCACCGGCAAGACGCGCTCATCCTGAACCGTGCGATCATAAATCGTATGCCAATCGCTATCGGTAATATACACACCATTGGCAATCATTGTGGCATCGCCGATAACGATCTCATCGCAAGCACTGATGCGTACACCCGGGCTGATAAGCACGTAGTCACCAATATGAATTTTACCCAGATCCGGGCCGCGCCCCCACACACCAATCGCAATCGGCGCGGCGTCGTCACCTATCGCCGTAAAGCACTGACCAATACGAATATCCGGGCCGGAAATCCGCACATAACGTGGCCGCATAATATTGTGAAATTTGCCAAGCTGTTTGCAGCGTGGTCGTAAATAATACTCTGCGTAATAGTGGCGCGCGCGCAGATGGAGTTTTTTCACCCAGTAGGGTCGTAAATCCTGATTCATAGTACAATCTTCGTTTGCAAGACCCCATCATTACAGGCTCAAACGCCAAACTCAACCGGAGAATACTGTGTATGCCAATTCACGGCCTGTAAGCAGCAGTCAAAGTGGCTTACACCCACGTCTTCACGACATTGTCAGGCGTCACCTGACAAATCCGGCGCGCAAACCTGTTGCCGACTTTAACCGGCGGGCTTTCGATACCCTGCTGGCGCACAGCAAAGACAGACCACTGATTTTTGATGCCTTCTGCGGTACCGGACATAGCAGCGCGAGTATTTCGCGCCAGTATCCGCAGCATTTGGTTGTGGGCATTGACCAAAGCGCCCATCGACTTGCGCGCTGCCCGGACTTGCCCGATAACTGTCTATTATTACAAGCGGAATGTGAAAGCCTATGGCAACTGGCCTGCGAGGCGAAATTAACAATCGACAGGCAATATTTTCTCTACCCCAACCCATGGCCCAAACCTGGTCATATCCAGCGGCGTATCCACGGCTGCGCCGCCTTTCCCTGGATGTTACAACTGGGTGGCAGTATTGAGCTTCGCAGTAACTGGGAACTGTACGTCAGGGAATTCGCCGAAGCGATGGCCGTGGCTGGTAGAACGGGCATCACCCAATCACTCTCAATAGTGAAAGGGCTAACGCGCTTTGAAGAAAAATACCGACAAAGCGGGCATACACTCTGGCGCTACACCTCGTTACCATAGCGTGGTTGTATAGCCGCTCTCGCCCCTTTACAATCAATCGCCTTGATATCATCGCGGGGAGAGCAAAGCGATGCAGTATACGGAAGACATTTGGCCAGGCATTCGTGAAGAAGCGTCACTCGCCGCAGCGGGCGAACCAATTTTGGCGAGCTTTTTACACGCTACCATTTTAAATCACAACTCGCTGGAACAGGCACTGTCCTTCCATTTGGCGAACCAATTACACAGTGCGACCGCCTCATCGCTGTTGTTGCGCGAAGTGATTCAACAGGCCTTTGCCGAAGACGATTGCATCTCCCACTGTATTCGCGCGGATCTAATCGCAGTCAGGGAACGCGATTCCGCCACCAATTCGCTGTCCACACCGTTTTTGTATTTTAAAGGTTTTCACGCCCTGCAAACTCAGCGTGTTGCCCACTGGCTGTGGAAGCAGGGGCGAAAGTGCCTCGCGTTGTTTTTTCAAAACCGCATGTCTTTTGTGTTTGGTGTGGATATTCACCCGGCGGCAAAAATGGGCCACGGCATTATGCTTGACCACGCCACCGGCCTAGTTATCGGCGAAACCGCAGTGGTCGGCAATAATGTATCTATCTTGCAGTCCGTTACCCTGGGCGGCACCGGCAAGGAAGAAGGCGACCGTCACCCGAAGGTAGGCAACGGCGTATTGATCAGCGCGGGCGCAAAAATACTGGGCAATATCCGTATTGGCGATGGTGCAAAAGTTGGCGCAGGCAGTGTAGTTCTGGAAGATGTGCCGGCCCATACCACTGTGGCTGGCGTTCCCGCTAAAATTGTGGGTCACCCCAAAACCGAGCAACCCGCACTGGACATGGAACACGGTTTTTAGCCCGGATATTATTTGTTTCAACTATCGTGATGATACGCCGTAGACAGTTCATGCACCGCATCCACAAACGCTGAGACGTGGTCGGGGTTAACACCCGGCGTAATGCCGTGCCCCAGATTAAATACGTGGCCACTACCGTGACCGTAGGACGCGAGAATCTTAGCAACTTCTTCGCGAATTCGCTGCGGCGATGCGTACAACATGACCGGATCCATATTGCCCTGCAACGCCACTGTGTTACCGACGCGCGCACGCGCATTGCCAATGTCGGTGCTCCAATCTATACCCACCGCGTGGGCTCCGCAATTGGCAATCACTTCCAGCCATTGTCCGCCATTTTTAGTAAACACGATAACTGGCACTTTGCGACCATCAGCTTCTGTCGGTAGTCGTGCAATGATGCGCTGCATATATTTTAATGAAAATTCGCGATAGGTATTGGCACCTAAAACACCGCCCCAGGTATCAAAAATCTGCACAGCTTGTGCACCTGCGGCTATTTGCGCACTTAGGTAATCACTCACCGCATCGGCAATGATGCTGAGCAGTTTATGCATTAGTTCCGGATTATCGTAAGCCATGGCTTTAACATTGCGAAAATCCTTACTGGATCCACCCTCAACCATGTAGGTTGCCAGCGTCCACGGGCTGCCGGAAAAACCAATCAGAGGTACAGCACCGTTTAATTCACGACGAATGGTAGACACCGCGCGTATCACATAATCAAGGTCTGTACCTATATCGGGTTTATGCAGGTCTTTTACATCCTGCTCGGTGCGCACCACCTTTTTAAACTTTGGTCCCTCACCTTCCTCAAAATACAGCCCCAAACCCATGGCATCGGGAATAGTTAAAATATCTGAGAATAAAATGGCCGCGTCCAAAGGATAACGACGCAAGGGCTGTAAAGTTACCTCACAAGCGAGCTCGGTATTTTTGCAAAGGTCCAAAAATGATCCTGCCTGAGCGCGAGTAGCACGATATTCCGGCAGGTACCGACCTGCCTGGCGCATGATCCACACCGGCGTTCTATCTACCGGCTCACGCAACAGGGCGCGCAAAAAACGGTCATTTTTTAGTTCTGTCATAGTGCTATATCAAACCCGTTACACGTTGAGATAATCTAAAATACCTTCCGCTGCCTGACGGCCTTCCCAAATTGCGGTTACCACCAAATCGGAACCGCGCACCATATCGCCACCGGCAAATATTTTTGGATTACTGGTTTGGAACTTGTAATTTTGGTGCTCTGGCGATTCTACACCACGCCAGTCGTTCAATTGTACATCGACGTTTTGCAGCCAGTCAGGCGGGCTGGGCTGAAATCCAAAGGCTATTATCACCGCATCGGCTTCCAGGGTTTCCTCGCTGCCAGGAATAGGCTGCGGCCTGCGACGACCATCTTCACCCGGCTCGCCAAGCTCTGTTTTTACCACTTTCACCCCGCAGGCATTGCCATAATAATCCATCACTTCCAGGGGCTGTACATTAAACATAAACCGCGCACCCTCTTCGCGAGCATTTTGCACTTCACGCACGGAGCCTGGCATATTCTCTTCATCGCGACGATAGGCGCAAATAACATCACTGGCGCCCTGGCGAATGGCGGTGCGCACACAGTCCATTGCCGTATCGCCACCGCCTAACACCACAACCCGTTTACCCGAGAGATTGATATACTCATCACCGTCAGCTGCGAAATTTAAATTGTGTTTTACATTGCCAATCAAATAGGGCAGCGCTTCATACACACCGGGCAAATCCTCACCGGGAAACCCACCTTTCATGTAGGTGTAGGTTCCCATACCCAAAAATACCGCATCAAATTCTGCTAACAGTTGCTCAATGCTAATATCTTCACCCACGGTAGTATTCAAGCGAAATTCAATGCCCATTTCCTCAAATACTTCGCGGCGCCGTACCATAACGGATTTTTCTAATTTGAATTCGGGAATACCAAAAGTGAGCAAGCCGCCAATTTCCGGATGCCTGTCAAACACCACAGGGCTGACCCCGTTACGCACCAGAACATCCGCACAGCCAAGCCCAGCAGGGCCAGCACCAATTATCGCCACGCGCTTATCCGTAGGCACGACCTCGGACATATCGGGGCGCCAACCCATCGCCAGTGCTGTGTCGGTAATGTATTTTTCCGTAGAACCTATCGTCACTGCACCAAAACCATCGTTCAGGGTACAAGCACCTTCACACAGACGATCTTGCGGGCAAACGCGGCCACAAACCTCAGGTAGGGTATTGGTTTGATGGCTTAATTCGGCGGCTTCAAACAAATTCCCCTCTGAAACCAGTTTTAACCAATTGGGAATGTAATTGTGCACCGGGCACTTCCATTCACAGTAGGGGTTGCCACACTCCAAACAGCGATGCGCCTGCTCATTAACCTGCTGCTCTTTAAAGGGTTCGTAAATCTCTGCGTATTGTGTTTTACGCGCATCCAGGGGTCTCTTGTCGGGATCTTTGCGCCCCACATCAAGAAACTGAAAATTGTTGGCCAGTCGCTTACTCATGTTCAGTCCTCACCTAGTCGGTATCGCGCAGACGCGACAACAGCCTGTCCAGATCTGCTGCTTTGGGTTTCACCAACCAGAATTTACCGACGTAATCGGCAAAATCTTCCAGCAATTGCGCTCCCCATTTTGAACCCGTCTCCCGGGTAAAATCCTCAATGGTTGAACGCAAACGATAACGGTAGGGCTCCATTTGCTCAGAGTTAATACGGTGAATCTCAACCAGCTCGCTATTAAACTTGTCAATAAATGAGCGATCCTGATCCAGCACGTAGGCAAAACCACCGGTCATGCCGGCACCAAAGTTTACCCCGGTAGGGCCAAGCACGGTGATAATACCGCCGGTCATGTATTCACAGCAGTGATCGCCCGCACCTTCAACCACCGCGTGACAACCACTGTTGCGCACCCCAAAACGTTCGCCCACCACACCCGCAGCATAGAGCTTGCCACCAGTTGCACCGTATAAGCAGGTATTGCCTAATATGGTGGTCTTCTGCGACTCAAATTGGCTTTCTTTTGGTGGGTAAACTACGAGCTTGCCACCCGCCATACCTTTGCCCACATAATCGTTAGCATCGCCTTCAAGATACATATTGAGACCACCGGCGTTCCAAACTCCGAAGCTCTGCCCCGCAGTGCCGTGTAAATGCACCGTAATTGGCATATCTTCCATACCGGTATTGCCGTGTAAACGGGCGATTTCACCAGACAGGCGCGCACCAATGGAGCGGTCGCAATTGCCCACCTCAAAATGAAATTCACCGCCGCTTTTACTTTGAATGGCACCAAGCATAGCCTCGACCATTTGCTCGGCTTTTTCACCGCGATCAAAGGGATCGTTGGTCTCAACCTGGCAGAACTCCGGTTGATCGGCAAACTCCGGATCTTTATACAGGATCGGCGCCAGATCCAAATTGCGCTGCTTGTCGGTAGTGCCCGGCAAACGCTGTAACAAGTCCGTGCGACCAATTATCGCCGCTTTGATAACATCTAAACCTGTTTTTAAGCCACCATCGGCTTGCAGGCGAATATTACCGCGCAGATTATTGCCGCGCAGGGTTTGCTGCACTTCCGCAAGCCCAAGCTCCCACGGCGAGCCCGCATAGCGGATTGAAGTCAGTGGACTTGCCGCCGTGCCACCATCGTAACCGCTGATAGTGATTAAATCCGCGTAGGCCTTAGCAACGCCCGCTGCAATGGTGCCAACACCGGGCTCTGATACCAGTTTCACCGAGACCAGCGCCTGCGGGTTGACCTGCTTTAAGTCAAAAATCAGCTGGGCTAAGTCTTCAATAGAATAAATGTCGTGGTGCGGCGGCGGTGAAATTAAGGTAACGCCCGGCACTGAATAGCGCAGCCGCGCGATTAAATCATTCACTTTACCACCCGGTAACTGACCACCTTCGCCGGGCTTTGCTCCTTGCGCCACTTTAATTTGCAGCACCTCAGCATTCACTAGGTAGTGCGGCGTCACACCAAAACGTCCCGAGGCTATCTGTTTGATTTTGGAAACACGCTCAGTACCGTAGCGCGCGGGGTCTTCACCACCCTCGCCGGAATTGGAGCGCGCGCCCATCTGGTTCATGGCCGCCGCAAGCGCCTCGTGTGCTTCTGGCGAGAGCGCACCGAGTGACATACCCGCCGAGTCAAAGCGCTTTAACACGGACTCAACCGGTTCAACCTTATCAAGCGGCAGAGGGTTTTCCGACTGCACAGGCGACAATAAATCGCGAATGGTTGCCACTGGCCGCTCGTTTACCAGTTTTGCATAACGCTTATACGCTGAGTAATCACTGTTGGCTACCGCTTCTTGCAAAGTTAAAACCACATCGGGGTTGTAGGCGTGATACTCCTGGCCGTGCACGTATTTCAACATGCCGCCTTGCTCAATGGTTTTACGCGTGCGCCAGGCATCGGCGGCAAGACGCTTTTGATCGGCCTCCAGCTCGGTGAAACCCGCACCCGCAATGCGCGATGGCACGCCAATAAACGCCGTATCGACCACATCCTTTGCCAGACCCACTGCCTCAAACAACTGACCACCGCGATAAGAACCAATACCAGTGATGCCCATTTTCGACATGATTTTCAGCAGGCCTTTATTGATACCTTTGCGGTAGTTTTTATAGCAGCGCGACGGCTCGCCCAATAACTCACCGGTGCGAATTAAATCTTCCAAAACAGTATAGGCCATATAGGGATAAATCGCCGTCGCGCCAAAGCCAATCAAACAGGCCATTTGATGGGAATCGCGAGCACTGGCGGTTTCCACCACGATATTGGCGTGACAGCGCAGCCCCTGGGCAATTAAATAGTGGTGCACTGCACCAGTGGCCAGCAAACTGTGAATCGGCAGTCGCGATGGGGTAATACCACGATCAGAAAGAATCAAAATACGCGCGCCGCCGCGCACCGCATCCGCTGCATCGCGCTGCAACTGCACGACGGCTTCCTGCAAACAGGTAGTACTCGTATCATAGGTACAATCCATATCGCACAGATCAAAGCCTGGACGATTCATGGTCAGTACCGTATTGAATTTACCCTGGGACAAAACCGGTGACGTTAAAATCACCCGGTCGGCAAACTCTGGCTCCTCAGCAAAAAAGTTCTGTTCGGGACCGAGGTGCGTTTCCAACGACATCACCAGAGTTTCACGCAAGGGATCAATCGGCGGATTGGTCACCTGAGCAAATTTTTGCCGGAAATAATCGTATAAAGAACGCTGCTTGTAGGACAGCACCGCCATCGGTGTATCATCGCCCATAGAGCCCACCGCTTCATTGCCGGACTCCGCAAGCGGCCTCAATACCTGATCGCGCTCTTCAAAACTCACCTGAAACATTTTCTGATAGACATCAATTTTTTCCGGCTTGATGCCCGGTGCGGTTTCGCCCTCAAACGTGCCTTCTATCGAGTAGGCTTTTTCTTTTAACCACTTTTTATAAGGTTTACGCGCCGCTAGCCATCTATCCACATCAGCGGTATGCATCACTTCGGCAGTTTGGGTATCAATCACCAAAATCTGCCCGGGACCAACCCGCCCTTTGCCAGTAACGTCTTCAGGTTTATAGTCGTAGGTGCCGATTTCAGAGGCAAGGGTGACAAACCCGTCTTTCGTGGTCACCCAGCGCGCGGGGCGCAGCCCATTCCTGTCAAGCAGGCACACTGCGTAACGGCCGTCGGTGACAACAATGCCCGCGGGACCATCCCAGGCTTCCATGTGCATGGAGTTATATTCATAAAACGCGCGCACATCAGGATCCATCGCCTCCATATTCTGCCAGGCGGGAGGCACTAACATACGCAGTGCTCGCGGCATATCGATACCACCGGTCAGCATCACGTCCAGCATATTGTCGAGGCTGGATGAATCCGAACCCGTGCGATTCACCACCGGCGCAATTGATGACACGTCTGGCAGGGTTTCGCTGTGCATAATTGCCGTGCGCGCCTCAGCCCAGTTACGGTTACCCGCAATGGTGTTGATTTCACCGTTGTGCGCAAGCAAACGAAACGGCTGCGCCAACGGCCAGCGCGGTGCAGTATTGGTGGAAAAGCGCTGGTGAAAAACGCAAATCGCTGTCTCCAAGCGCTCATCGGACAAATCGCGATAAAACCGCGGCAAATCCACCGGCATCACCAGACCCTTATAGGCGATCACGCGCCCCGAAAGGGTACAGATATAAAAATCCTGGTCGTCGCTTAAGGCAATTTCCGCCTCGCGACGCGCGTAAAACAATCTGCCGGATAAGTCCTCCGCAGAAATATCGCCGCCCTCGATAAACAGTTGCTCAATACGCGGCAGAGTGGACAGCGCAATCTCCCCGCAAACACTGGTATCTATCGGTACTTCGCGCCAGCCAATATTTTTCAGCCCTTGATTAATGACCGCCTGCTCTAAAACGTCTCGTGCCTGCTGCGCCTGTTGCTCGTTTTGACTTAAAAACACCTGCCCAACCGCAAAACGGTCAGATAACTCACAACCAAAAAACTCCAGGGCCAGGGCTTTGATAAAACCTCTGGGCATCTGAAACAGTAAGCCACAGCCATCGCCCGTTTTGCCATCAGCCGCGATACCGCCGCGGTGAGTCATACAGGTCAGGGATTCGATAGCGGTTTGTAACAGGCGGTGACTGACATCACCAGACGTATGGGCGATCAATCCGAAGCCACAGTTGTCGCGGACATCCTCGGGCCTAAACAGTCCTTCACTCATAGACTTTCTCTAAAACCAACGTAAAAACAAATGCTTAGCGTTGAAAAACAAGCTGCGCGGGGGTCATGGGGATGCTTATTTTACACAGTTAAACCCTGTGAAACAAACAGAAAATAGTGTCGAGTGCAACTACTTTTTAAACAGTGCTAACGATATTCTCACCGGCATTAGTGACTTTTATTGTATCAGAGCAGTGATTTCTGCAGTTGTCACATCGCTGACAATCTCAGCTTCGCCAATAGCTTTCAAGATAATAAACCGCAAGGTACCATCGAGCACCTTTTTGTCCAGGGCCATTAATTCCAAGAACCGCTCCGCACCCATTTGCGCAGGTGGTGCGATGGGTAGCTCAGCGCGCTCCAACCAGCGTACCAGGCCATCGACTTCGGCCTCGCTGATTTGCCCACGCATTTTTGATAGGCGCAGCGCCAGCACCATACCCGCTGCCACTGCCTCACCGTGCAGCCAGCTACCATAGCCTTGGGCAGTTTCAATTGCGTGACCAAAGGTATGACCTAAATTTAGCCATGCGCGAACACCGCCTTCGCGCTCATCCATGGCGACTACTCTGGCTTTGTTTTCACAGCTTCGACAAATAGCCTCGGCCAACACGGCCTGATCGCGCGCAAGCAGTGCATCCAAATGAACGTGCAGCCATTCATAAAAAGGCTTATCGCAAATCAAACCGTACTTAATGACTTCCGCAAGCCCCGCCGCATATTCGCGCTTCGGCAAAGTCAGCAGGGAGCGGGTATCAATTAACACCGCCTGGGGCTGATAAAACGCGCCTATCATGTTTTTGCCAAGCGGATGGTTCACCGCGGTTTTACCACCTACCGAAGAATCCACCTGGGCCAGCAGCGTTGTAGGCACTTGCACAAAAGCCACACCGCGCTGGTAACACGCTGCAGCGAACCCAGCCATATCACCCACCACGCCACCGCCGATGGCGATAAAGGTTGTGCTACGGCTGTGTTTATCACTTAGAACCTTATCGAAAATCTCACTTAAAGTGGTCAGGTTTTTATACTGCTCACCATCGGGCAAAATAACTTCGCTGACCAGGCTGCGCTCACCCAACGCCTGTTTAACATCGTTGTACAGAGCCAGTTTAGCAACCGTGGTATTGCTGATTAACACCACCTGGCTGGCGCGTATATGACGGCTCAGCAGGTCTGCATTGGCGAAGAGATTTTGGCCTATATAAATAGGATAACTGCGCTCGGCCAGTTCCACCGTAACGGTAGTATTGAGATCTGTCATGAAGATGTGCGCTCCGCTTATTTGAGCTCGCGCACCAGCTTTTGAGCAACCGTGCGAGGGCTACAACCATCGGTATCAATAACGTAATCGGCCACCTCGCGATATAACTCATCGCGCTCGGCCATCAACCTTGCGAGCGTAGCGCCGGGGTCGTCATTTTGCAATAGGGGGCGACGTCGATCACGGGCGGTGCGCTTAATCTGCTCCTCGACGCTGGCATAAAGGTAGACCACAAAGCCTCGCGCACCCAATACACGGCGATTGTTTGGCCTTAAAACAGCACCACCGCCGGTGGCGAGACAAACCTTGTCGCGCTGGGTTAACTCATCAACCATTTGCTCTTCGCGGTCGCGAAAACCCTCTTCGCCTTCCATATCGAAAATCCAGGGAATGTCGGCACCGGTGCGCTTTTCAATTTCTGTATCTGTGTCATAAAAGTCCAAATACAGCTCACTCGCCAAGTGCTTGCCGATCGTGCTCTTGCCAGCCCCCATGGGGCCGACAAGAAATACCCTGTGCAGATGTTTTATCGCCACCCTACCACCTTCTTACTGCGATGACACCACTGTCGTGTTTAGTCCAACAGAGTGTCCGCGAGGATGCGCGGAGTAATAAAGATAAGGGTTTCGATTTTCTTGTTCGTTACCTCAGTGCTTCTGAACAGGGAACCCACATAGGGCAGATCACCAAAGAACGGCACTTTGCTCACCGTGTTTTGCTCTTCGGAATTGAACAGGCCGCCGAGCACCACCGTCTCGCCATTGCCCACCAATACCTGAGTGGTCAGCTGCGTCGTATTGATGGACGGAATCGAACCACCCCCGTCACCCGTCGGAATAAGCTCACCCACCGAATCCTGGTTAATGACCAAATCGAGCAAGATACGATCATCAGGTGTGATGTTCGGGGTCACATCCAGCGACAATACCGCCTCTTTAAACGACGTGGTCGCCGCCTGACCAACACCACCTGAGGTCTGGTAAGGAATCTCACGACCTGATTTGATATTGGCCTTTTGCTTGTCACCGGTAATCACCTTGGGCTGTGATACCACCTCACCCTGGCCAGATCGTTCGAGCGCCGAAAGCTCTGCGGACAGAAACAGACTGTTAGAGGCAAAGCCAATGCCCACACCAGAGTTGCGGGTAACGCCCAGGTTAACCATCGGCGTATTCCCGTCAATACCAACGCTGCCACCGGCTAACAAGTCTCCCACAAGGCCCTTGGCGCTTCCCTGGGTACCACCGATACCCAGCACATTGCCATCGACATCGTCATTGATATAGCTGGCACCCCAGGTAATGCCCAGGTTTTCATCCAGGCTCGCCTGCGCGATAACAATCCGCGCTTCGATCACGACCTGACGCACGGGGATATCAACCTTCTCGATAAGATCTCGAATCTCACCGAGCTTCGAGGTGGTATCGGTCACGATAATCGAGTTGGTTCGAGGATCGACCGTCACTGAACCGCGCGGCGAGATTAAGGTACCGCCATCTTCAGAGCCAGCCTCAAACAACTTGACCACTTCATCAGCCTTGGCGTAACGAATACGAATAAATTCTGTACGCAAGGGCGCAAGTTCAGCAATTTGTTTGTTCGCCTCAATCTGCTGGCGCTCGCGCTCGGCAATTTCTGCCGCAGGCGCCACCATGAGCACATTGCCAATTTGACGCTTGTCCAAGCCTTTGGTTTTCAGCACCAACTCCAGAGCCTGATCCCAGGGCACATTTTGCAAACGCAAGGTGATACGGCCCTCGACAGTATCACTGGCCACCAGGTTTAAATCGGTTAAGTCGGCAATCAACTGCAGCACCGCGCGCACTTCGATGTCCTGAAAGTTCAAGGAGATACGGTCGCCCACATAATTGAATTCCGAGTTACGCTCTTCCACTTCTTTGGCGGTAAGCGGTTTTAAGCTAAGCACGTATTCATTGTCGGCTTGATAGGCTAAGTAATCGTAATTGCCCACCGCTTTCAGGGATAAAATCACACCGCGCTGGTCCGTATTGACGTCCACAGTAGTTACCGGCGTGGCAAAGTCCGTCACATCATAACGGCGCATTAAGTCAGGTGCGATAGACGTGTCTAAAAACTGTACCTGAACTTCACCCGCTTCGCTAAATACGTTCACATCCACGCTGGGGTCGGTCAATTGCAAAATCAAGCGACCTTCGCCTTCGGCGGAGCGCTGGAACTGCAAATCAGAAATCGTTGACTCAGCGTAGCGAACTGGCTCGACTCTGGATTTCACCCGAATCGGATCAGGCGTCTTTTTCAGGTAGTCTTCACCGCCATCCTGGCCTACCAGCACATACAGGCTGTTACCTTCGATACGCGTTTGATACGGCAAAAGCTGAACCATATTGACCACCATGCGAGTGCGGTCGCCAGACTCCAGCACAACCACATCAGTGGTGTTGCCATTGGGCAGCGTGTAGCGCTTTTGCTCCAAGTCACTGCGCGCCCCGGGGAAATCCAGGGAAATTCGCGCAGGCTTTTCAATTGTGTACGCCTTGGGTTCGGGCGGCACACCGTCGAAATCCAGACGAATCTCAAATTTACTGCCCGGTCTTGAGGTAAACTCAATGTCCTTAATATCCGACGCCTGAGCGGAGACCGCTATAACTGCAGCGCCCAAAGCTACAACTGCACCAACAACCCGTCCAAGGCGTCCCATGCGCTTCGTATATTGCGCTTTGACGTTTTGATTTAACATGCCTACCACCAATGGTCTCTATATCACTCAGTTAATTTAATTGTGCGGGGTCTTTCCACCCAACCGTCTTTAGTGCCATCTGGCACGATTTCTATGACCGCAATGTGAGTATCACTCATTTCCACAACCCGGCCGTGATTGCGCCCTAAATAATTGCCAATACGCACCCGATGCACACCGCCCTGCGGGTCGCGCAGCAAGGTCCAGTCCTGACCAGAGCGCTGCAAACTGCCAACCATAGCCAACGAATCGAATGTGTATTGCTCCAAAAATTCACGCACTCGATTTTCGTCAGGTTTAACCGCACTGACCGAGTTCAGTTGCGTAATCTCCCTCACTTCGATGGGCTTATCAAAAGGGCTGCGCAGCGCCGTGGCGCCGTAGGCGAATGCCTCATAGGCCTTGAAGGTAGGAATTGGCGCGATCACGCCACCTGGGCGCGCCTGCTTTTCCGCCATAAATGCGTCCAAATCGGCATACTGGCCACTGTCGCAGGCAGTCAGTGCGAACAGGCAAATACTGGATAAAAATACTTTTTGCACGCTTGTTTTACACATCATGCTCAAGCACCCCCGTCTTCATCGCTATCCTTATAGCGATAGGTTTTTGCCAGAATACTCAGATCCAGCATCCCCGTTTTTTTGCTCTGCGCGATGGAAAAGTCATGCAGAGTCACAATTCGCGGCAACCCCGCCATACCGGAAATAAAAGCGCCCAAATCATGGTAAGTACCGGACGCTTCTATAGAGATGGGCAGCTCCACGTAAAACTCCCGGGCACGTTCTTTTTCAAGCTTAATCTGGTGAATTTCCAGGCCGTTCAACAATCCCTTGTTAGTGATATCCTCAAGCAGTCCAGGCACTTCCGTATCGCTGGGCAACTGCCCAACCAAGGCACCAAAAGACTCTTCCATCTCTACCATTTGTTTGCGATAGGCGTCCAGATTCGCCGCCTGAAACGCCTTCTGCTCGAACTCTTTGCGCAGCTGCAGCTCTTTTGCCTCAACGCGAGCCAGGCCCTCCTGCAAGCCTTTGACATGGTACATATAGCCAAGACCCAGCACCAAGACAAGCGTAATCAACCAAACGATCACCTTGAGTGCCAGCGGCCAGGTGCCTACGCTTTCAAAATCGAGATTATTAAAATCAACTTCCTGCAAAGAGCGAAGTGAATCTTGTAAAGCCATATCTTACTGCTCCTGCTCGGTGTGCTCTTTGGGAAGCTCAACCTTGACATCAAGATTAAACTTGGTCGCCTGATCGCCAAAATCGGGCGCGGCGGACACCTGCTCAAGGTTGGGATTTTCAAACCATTCTGAGCCGTCCAGGCGGCGCATCAGGCTGGACACCCGGTTGTTAGACTCGGCAACGCCCGTCAATGCAATGTTTTTATCCTTTGCTGTCAGCGTCTCATAAAACACACCGTCAGGCACGGTGCGCACCAACTGATCGAGTATGCGCACGATGACGGGGCGATTGCCCTGCAACTCCTGAATCACGCGCATACGCTCGATAAGCTGGGTGCGCTTGCGCTGCAATTCACGAATTTCCGACACTTCTTTATCAAGGTCGGCAATATGTTTTTGCAAATAGCTGTTGCGACCAACTTGGTGTTCGATCTGCTTGTTGACATACATGCCACCCAAAATCACCACTGCCACGCCGACAATAGCCACCAGGCCGAGCACAGACAGAAATTCTTTTTTCAGCTCCTGACGACGCTCTTCACGCCAGGGTAACAGGTTAATTTGCGCCATCAGTCAAAACTCCTCAATGCCAGACCGCAGGCAATCATCATTGCGGGCGCATCACTGGATAATGCTACCGCATTCACACGGGAAGAAACCCCCATATTCGCAAACGGATTGGCAACGATGGTCGGTGTTCCCAATCGGTCTTGTACAAGCTCATCCAGACCCTCCATCGACGCGACACCGCCGGCGAGAACAATGCAGTCCACATCATTGTACCGACTCGAAGAAAAGAAAAACTGTAAGGAGCGCGCCACCTGTTGCACCACCGCATCCTTAAACGGGTCGAGAACTTCAGGCTCATAATCGTCAGGCAGACCACCCTGCTTTTTGGCGAGGCCGGCTTCGTCTATCGGTAAACCGTAGCGACGCACAATTTCATCCGTGAGCTGCTTACCACCGAACAACTGTTCGCGGGTATAGACTGTTTTACCGTCGGTCAGCACGCTCAGTGTGGTCATCGTTGCGCCAATATCTACCACTGCCACGGTGGCATCTTCCCCTAAATCAAGCTGATCTTGAATCAAGGTACAGGCGCGCTCCATCGCGTAGGCCTCTACGTCAATGATTTTTGGTATCATGTCCGCGCCTTCAATGGCATCGACACGAGCCTCTATGGTTTCACGCCGACAGGCGGCGAGCAACACTTCCACATGGCCCTCGCGATCCGGTGAGCGACCTTGCACCTCAAAATCGATCGCCACCTCCTCCAAAGGATAAGGAATATACTGATCCGCCTCCAAGGTAAGCTGGGTTTCCAATTCGTCTTCACTCAGACCATCAGACATATCAATGACTTTGGTAATCACCGACGACCCCGCCACCGCTGCGGCGATATTCTTCAATTTGGTGCGCGACTGAACAACCACAGCCTTAATCGCGTTCGCCACCCCGTCAACATCATTGATGTTCTTTTCAATCACTGCGTCTTGCGGCAATGAGCTGACCGAATAGCTCTCTACGCGATAACGACCACCGGACTGGCTCAGCTCCAGCAACTTAACGGTCGTGGAGCTGATGTCCAGGCCCAGTACCGGCACCGACTTTCTTTTTCCAAATTGTCCGAGCAAGTTCTTTATCCTATACTTTGTGTTAGCCGTGTCGTTCCGACAAAATCCTGTAAAAACAGCGTGCTTGCAAAGATATATCATAGGCACATGTATATCGAAAGCAAAAACCCCATATAATCACATATAATGTGCGTATCATCGATGGTGCACAGCGACACCGTCAGACCCTTACCCTAATACAAGCTAGGCGGATGTAAAAGAAATAGTATGAGATTATTGCGTGTTATTGCCCGTTTGGGTTTTTTAGGGCTGCTCGGTGGCTGCTGGGTGGCCGCCGCGATGTTTTTGTATCTCGCCCCTGGGCTACCCGCTGTCGATGAGCTGCAAAATATCAAACTCACGACCCCCATGCGCGTTTACGCGAAAGATGGTGAGCTTATCGGTCAATTCGGAGAGGAAAAACGCTCACCGCTGCGCTATGACCAGTACCCACAGCAGTTTGTCAACGCCCTGCTCGCCGCCGAAGACGATGCTTTCTTCAAACACAGGGGAGTCGACCTGCAGGGTTTGATGCGCGCCGCATCCGAGCTCATCCTCACGGGACAAAAGGGCTCTGGCGGTTCCACGCTCACCATGCAAGTCGCGCGAAATTACTTTCTAAGCCTCAAACAGACGTTCATTCGCAAGTTTCGGGAAATCCTGCTGGCCATCGAAATCGAAAGACAGCTTAGTAAAGAGGAAGTTTTTGAGCTCTATGCCAACCTGGTGTTTCTCGGCCACCGCGCCTACGGCTTCGAAGCGGCAGCGCAGGTCTACTACGGCAAAACCCTGTCTGAGCTGAGCCTGGCGGAACAAGCGCTACTGGCGGGAATCCCCAAGGCGCCGTCCACGCGCAATCCGGTGAGCAATCCCGCCGCCAGCGTTGCACGGCGAAATTGGATTTTGGGTCGGATGCTGCAACTGGGCATGATCGATCAAACACAGTACACCGAGGCCAAGAACAGCCCCGACACAGCTCGCCTGCACGATGCCCAGCTCACGATCAACGCGCCCTACCCAGCGGAAATTGCTCGCCAGAAAATGCTGCAGCGCTACGGCAAGGCGGCGTACACCGAGGGCTATAAAGTCTACTTGACCATCGACCCAGCGCTGCAAATGAGTGCCCAGGACGCGCTCCGCAAGGGTTTGATCGCCTATGATTCACGCCATGGCTATCGCGGCCCGGAACGTCATATCGATAGCCTGCCCAATGACCTGAACCCGGATAACGAACAGTGGGCGGGGCTAATTAACAGCCTCCAAAATACGCCGGTTATTGGCAAGCTGCTACCCGCGCTGGTGATAAAACTGGTGGAAAAAACCGCTGATAGCGATGCCTATGCCGAAGTATTACTGGCCGATGGCAACGTTGAACGCATCGATTGGAAAAGCGGCTTAAGTCAAGCCAAACCTTACCTGAGTGAAAGCACGGTGGGACAGGCCCCAACGACCCTTGCCGAGCTGCTAAAACTCGGTGATATCATCAGAGCGACCCGAGATAAAAATGGCGCACTGCAATTTGCACAACTGCCCGATGTACAGGGTGCGCTGGTATCACTCGACCCCGATAACGGTGCCATTATCGCTCTGGTAGGCGGCCTGGGCTTTGAACTGTCTAAATTCAACCGTGCCACACAGGCGAAACGTCAGCCCGGCTCCAATTTTAAACCCTTCCTGTACAGCGCAGCGCTGGCCAACGGCTACACCGCCGCATCCATCATCAATGATGCACCTGTGGTCGTCAGAGACAGCGGCGAGGAAAACCTGTGGCGGCCAGAAAACGACTCCGGCAGATTCTACGGCCCAACGCGGCTGCGTCAGGGGCTCGTTAAATCCCGCAACCTGGTTTCGGTGCGCCTGCTGCAACAACTGGGTATCAGAAAAACCATCGCCTATGCCAAACAACTGGGTTTTGATACCAGCGGCTTTCCGCGCAACTTAACCCTGGCCCTGGGCTCCATGGTCGTCACCCCCCTGGAGTTGGCATCTCGCTATGCAGTGCTGGCCAATGGCGGCTATAAAGTGCAGCCCTACCTCATTGAACGCATTGAGGACAGCTCGGGCGAAACGCTTTATGAGGCCAAACCCGCCACCGTCTGCGAAGACTGCGTGGTAGATATTGACGCTTCTGGCGAAATAAGCGCCGACTTCACCCCCGCGCCCCGAGTCATGGATGAGCGCATCAACTATATTATCAACAGCGTCTTGCAGGATGTTATCACCCGCGGCACGGGCTATCGCGCCAAGGTACTCAAACGCAAGGATCTGGCGGGCAAAACCGGCACCACTAACGGCCCGATGGATGCCTGGTTCTCAGGTTACAGCCGCAATATTGTCACCACCACCTGGGTGGGTTTTGACAATTACACGCCGCTGGGACGCAAGGAGTTCGGCGGCACCGCAGCGCTGCCCATCTGGATTGACTATATGCGCGATGCCCTCAAAAACAGTGAAGACCGCGTCCGCCCAATGCCCGCAGGCATTATCACCGCGCGCATCGACCCGGAAACCGGCCAACTGGCCAACTCGCAACAGCGCAACGCGCAATACGAAGTGTTTCGCAAAGAAAACCTGCCAACACAACAGGTGCTTAATGGAGATGAAGCCACAGGTCGCGATGCGGCACAGGATATTATCGACGATATCTTCTAAGACACCGCGGACTTGTCCCGAACGAAAAAGGGAGCGTAGCGCCTAAGCGTGGCGTGCCACCCCGCTGGCAATGGCCGCTTGAGCCACGGCGGGAGCGACCACATCCAACAGTCGGCTATCCATGGGTTTTGGCAAAATATAGCCTTTTCCGAAGTTAAGCTCGGCTTCTCCGCAGGCGCGAAGTACTGCTTCTGGCACCGGCTCACGCGCCAGCTCACACAGCGCTTTTACCGCTGCAATCTTCATTTCCTCATTGATGGCGGTAGCGCGCACATCGAGGGCTCCACGAAAAATATAGGGAAAGCCAAGCACATTGTTGACTTGATTGGGGTAATCGGAACGCCCGGTTGCCATAACGAGATCATCACGTGTTGCAAGGGCAAGCTCTGGACTGATTTCTGGATCGGGGTTTGAGCAGGCAAAGACCACAGGGTTGTCGGCCATCGACAGCAGCATGTCTTTGCTCAACAGGTTTGCGCCCGACAAACCGACAAACACATCCGCACCAGCAATGGCATCGCTGAGTGTGCGCTTGTCGGTGTCCTGGGCAAATTCCTTTTTAAATACATTGACGCCATCGCGACCGGTGTAAATCACTCCACGCCTGTCAAGCATAAAAATATTGTGACGCTGCGCACCCATGCTGAGCAGCAAACGCATGCAGGCGATTGCCGCCGCACCCGCACCCAAACAGACAATCACGGCCTCTTCAAGGCGCTTGCCCTGCACCGCCAAAGCGTTAATCATGCCTGCGGCGGTCACTATTGCCGTGCCGTGCTGGTCATCGTGAAACACTGGAATATCGCACAGCTCCTGCAGGCGACGCTCGACCTCAAAGCACTCCGGCGCCTTAATATCTTCAAGATTGATGCCGCCAAAACTGCCCGCGATAAGCGAAACGGCACTGACAAACTCATCGGAATCTTCGGTGTCGACCTCAATATCCACCGAATCCACGTTGGCGAAGCGCTTAAACAACAAAGCCTTGCCTTCCATCACCGGCTTGCTGGCCAGCGCGCCAATATTGCCAAGCCCCAGCACTGCGGTACCATTGCTGATCACCGCCACGAGATTGCCCTTGCCGGTATAGCGAAACGCCGCCTCTGAATCAGCGGCAATCTCTCGGCACGGAGCCGCCACGCCTGGACTGTAGGCCAATGACAAATCGTATTGACTCTCAGCAGCGGTCGTCAACGCGATACCGATTTTACCCGGCGTGGGTTCTTCGTGGTATTTAAGTGCAGCGCTGTGCAAATCCTGTGTCATGAAATATATCGCTTCCCGAAGGTAACCAAGCGCCGAAGGCGCAACAGCGGAAGTATAACGGATTCGCGATTCGGAAACGGAAATACTTCCACTAATTATTAACGCGGAGTACAAACTACAGATACAAAAATGCCAGAAGCGAAAAACAGCCCGCTTCCAGCATCGATACTAACTATAAAACCGCCCCGACAAAGGGCGGCCGACAAAATCGCTTAAGCCTTTTTGGTGCTGCGATTGCCAAAACGCTTTTTGAAGCGATCAACACGACCACCGCTATCGACAATTTTCTGCTTGCCGGTGAAGAAAGGGTGGCACTTGGAACATACGTCCACGGAAAAATCTTCGCACAGGGTTGAGCGCGTAGCCACTTTATTACCGCAGGAACAAGTTGCCGTCACCGCTTCGTATTTTGGATGAATATCCGCTTGCATGGTGTTACTCCTCAATAGGGGTGCCGCCACCTGATCTTCTGCCAGGCACCGCACCGAATACATGAGCCTCGCCAACCCCAAGGCCCACAGAAAAATAGGCGCGCATTATACCAGCGCCAGCAAATAATGCAAGCCTTTTTATCCACAACTGCCGTGAGTCCTGCGCCCACACCCCATCCCCCGCCGTTCTTTGCTACAATGGCGGCTTTGCCCGAGCCTATGTCTGTTCTTCAAGTGGCGGTCAACAAGCCGCTGCGTACCACCTTCGATTACCTGCCTCCCGAGGGCGTTGACATCGATACGCTCACCCCAGGTGTGCGGGTAAAAGTACCCTTTGGCGCGGGCACCACAACAGGCTATGTACTGGCCATCGCCAATGAATCGTCCTACCCCATCGACAAACTCAAACAGGCTATCGCCGTTTTGGATACACAAAGCGCTATTTCGCCTGCTATTCACCGGCTGATGCTGTGGGCAGCCAACTACTATTGCCACCCTGTCGGTGAGGTTTACGGCACGGCATTTCCCGCAATACTGCGCAAGGGCAAAGCACTGACTCCACTTGGCGAGCGCTACTGGGAGCTGACCGAACACGGCCTGGGCCTGCCCGAGGGCGCCTTGGGGCGCGCTAAAAAGCAGGCGCAACTGCTGGGCATCCTGCAAACTGAAGGCGCGGTAAATGAAAGCAGTTTGCGCGAGCGCGGCATCAGCCCCGCTATTTTACGCGCACTTAAAAACAAGCAACTTGTAAAATTCAGCTTACAGATACCCGCCAGTAAGCCCTGGCAAGGCGCACAGGGTTTAACACTGAACGGTGAGCAAAGCGCAGCACTCAAGGCAATGACCGATGCCGGTAGCAATTTTAATGTGCAATTACTTGAGGGCGTAACCGGTGCGGGCAAAACCGAGGTTTATCTGCAACTGATCGAC
Source organism: Gammaproteobacteria bacterium (assembly GCA_002748505.1). Lineage (GTDB taxonomy): Bacteria > Pseudomonadota > Gammaproteobacteria > Pseudomonadales > Halieaceae. The sequence goes on from PDSN01000043.1 coordinate 21,587, forward strand.
CACTATTTACAACAGGGTCAACAGGCGCTGGTGCTGATTCCCGAAATTGGCCTGACCCCGCAAACGCTGGCGCGCTTTACCACGCGTTTTGGCGGCGAACGGGTGGTCGCCATGCACTCGGGCATGACCGATGCCCAACGTGCTCGCCACTGGCAGTTGGCCGCACAGGGTTTGGTCGATATTCTTATCGGCACCCGCTCGGCGGTGTTTACCCCGCTGGCGCGCCCGGGCGTCATTATTGTGGATGAAGAACACGATGGCGCCTACAAACAGCAGGATGGGTTTCGCTACAACGCCCGCGACCTCGCCGTAAAACGCGGCCAATTAGAGAATGCGCAGGTGGTTTTGGGCTCGGCCACGCCCTCTCTGGAAAGCGCTGCCAATGCCGAACGCGGCCGCTACCAACGGCTGCGCCTCACCCAGCGCGCAGGCAGCGCCAACCTGCCAAAGATGAGCATCATTGATGTGCGCCGCCAGGTGTTGCAGGCGGGCCTGAGTCAAGCGGCAATCGACGCTATTGCACAAACACTGTCCCAACATGAGCAGGTGTTACTGTTTTTACAGCGCCGTGGTTTTGCGCCCAGCTTGCGCTGTCACCAATGCGGCTGGATTGCCAGCTGCTTTCAGTGTGACGCGCACCTGACCCTGCACCAGGGAGCCAACCACCTGCGCTGTCACCACTGCGAGGCGCGCCAACCCGTGCCTGGCACCTGCCCGGACTGCCACAGTAATCAACTCATCACCAAAGGCGTGGGCACCGAGCAGGCCGAAGTGTTTTTGCGCGAGCAATTTCCGGGCACCGCCATCTACCGTATCGACAGCGACACCATTACCACCCGCGATGCCCTGCACCAACTGTTGGAACGCATCAACAGCGGTGGCCCCGCCATTTTGGTGGGCACGCAAATGCTCTCCAAGGGACATCATTTTCCGCATGTGACGCTGGCGCTGATTCACGATGCAGACAGCAGCCTGTTCAGCACCGATTTTCGCGGTGAAGAACGCCTGGCACAGCTAATCACCCAGGTCGCCGGGCGGGCGGGACGCGAAGCCAAAGCCGGCACGGTGCTTTTGCAGACCCATTACCCACACCACCCGGCAATTACCGAAATTCTCAAGCAGAACTATCACGCGCACAGCCTGGCGCTGCTAAGCGCCCGCAAAACCACCAACCTGCCACCAAGCGGACAAATGGTATTGCTACACAGTGAAGCACCGGAGCTGACCCAGGCCGAGCAGTTTCTTCTGCACCTCAAGCAAAGGCTTGGCCAGCTGCCCACAAATGTCATTCTGATTGGCCCGCTGCCCTCGCCCATGCAGCGCCGCGCGGGACTGTATCGCTGCCAGCTCACCATACTGGGCCAAAATCGGGCAGTAACGCAACAAATCACCTGGGCGCTGATTCGCGAAGCCGAAAAGCACAAGCGCCCCTCGCGCCTGCGCTGGTTTGTGGATGTGGACCCACAGGAATTGTTTTAATCGGCCAGAATCGCGATAATAGGCGGCTTTTTCTTATTTGCGGATTTCCCAGCGCAGATTTGCAGCCATTAAGACTTGGTAACTCACTATGAAACAGGAACTTGGTGCACTGATCGCCTCGGCACTGACCCAGCTACAACAGAACGGCACCGTCCCCGCGGACGCAAACTATCGCATCAATTTAGAGCGCACCCGCGATGCCAGCCACGGCGATCTGGCCAGCAACATCGCCTTGATGCTGGCCAAACAAGCCGGGCGCAATCCGCGCGAACTGGCGCAGGCAATTGTCGATGCCCTGCCCGAGACCGACCTCATTGCGAAAACGGATATCGCCGGCCCAGGCTTTATCAACTTCTTTTTAAGTGCGGCCAGTCGCGAAGCGGTAATCGAGCGTATCTTTCAGGCCGGGGAAAACTACGGTTGCAGCAATGCAGGTAAAGGCCGAAAGTTGCAGGTGGAATTCGTGTCGGCCAATCCCACAGGGCCATTACATCTTGGCCACGGTCGCGGCGCCGCGGTGGGCGATAGCCTGTGTCGCTTGTTGCGCGCAACTGGCTGGGATGTCAGTGCCGAATTTTACTACAATGACGCCGGCGCACAGATCGACAACTTAGCGCGCTCCGTGCAGGCGCGCTGCCAGGGTATCGCACCCGAGGAGCCAGGCTGGCCAAAAGACGGTTATCGCGGCACCTATATTATCGAAGTGGCCGAGGCTTACCTGCGCGGCGATGAAGTGGTTGCCAAAGACAAATCCACCACCGGCGCGCAGGACCCGGAAAACTTATCAGCCATTCGCGATTTCGCGGTGGCCTGGCTGCGCCGCGAGCAAGACGAAGACTTAAAAGCCTTCGCGGTGGATTTTGACGTGTACTTTTTGGAGTCATCCCTTTACGAAAGTGGTGCCGTAGAAGCGACGGTACAGCGTTTGATCGACAACGGCCACACTTATGAAAAAGACGGCGCGCTGTGGCTGCGCACCACCGATTTTGGCGATGACAAAGACCGCGTGATGCGCAAGGCCGAGGGCGGTTACACCTATTTCGTGCCCGATGTGGCCTACCACTTGAACAAATGGCAGCGTGGCTTTCAGCACGTCATCAACGAACAGGGCGCAGATCACCACAGCACCATTACCCGGGTTCGAGCGGGCTTGCAGGCTCTTCATTCCGACATTCCCGAGGGCTGGCCGGATTATGTGCTGCACCAGATGGTCACGGTGATGCGCGGCGGACAGGAAGTTAAAATTTCCAAACGCGCGGGCAGCTATCTAACCCTGCGCGATTTAATCGAGGAAGTGGGGCGCGACGCCACGCGCTATTTTCTGGTCGCTCGCGGCCCCAGCTCTCAACTTACCTTCGATATTGATCTGGCGCTGTCACAAAGCAATGACAACCCGGTGTATTACATTCAATACGCCCACGCGCGCACCTGCTCGGTATTGCAAAAACTCAAAGACGAGGGCATCAGCTTTGACAAGGCCGCCGCGGTGACAAAACTCGATGCACTGGCGGAGACGGAAGAAACCGCCCTGTTAAAACGCCTGGATCAATACCCGGAAATGATCAGCAACGCCGCGAAAAATGCCGAGCCGCACAATGTGGCAAACTATTTGCGCGAACTGGCGGGCGAATACCACAGCTGGTACAACGCCCATCGCATGCTGGTGGATGACCCCAAGGTGCGCGATGCGCGTATCTGCCTGAATCTGGCCGTTCAGCAGGTACTGGCAAACGGCCTTGATTTGCTGGGCGTTTCCGCCCCGCGGAGCATGTAATGACCACCACAAAACGCAATGCTCAGCGCCGCAAATCAGCACCTCCACCTCAAGGTATTTCGCCTTGGCGAGCCTACGCCTGGGGTGTTGCCAGTGGTCTGGTACTAGCACTGTTAGTCTATTTGTTCACCCTGCCACCCAAAAATCCGACGCCACAAGAACAGGCCGCGAGCAACACCGAGCAAAAAACACAGGCCCCAGCGGCAGACTATATTTTTTACGACCACCTCAGCAAACAGCCGAGCACGCCGCCCATCAGTCGCAACCACCAGCCGCGCCGCGATACGGCAGCGGAAAACGAACGCAATACCGTCTACCTGCTGCAAGCGGGTTCGTTTCGCCAAACGGAAGATGCCGACCGCCGCCGTGCGGAACTGCTGTTATTGGGGCTTGAAGCCAAAGTGGAAGCCTTTAACGGCAGCAGCGGACGCTTGTATCGCGTCTACGTAGGCCCCTTCGATACCCGCCGAGAGATGAGCAAAGCCCGTCGCCTCGCCACCTCCTCCCAGATCGAAACCCTGGTGCTGAAGCGCCCGCGCTCCTGAATACAGATGCAGCAACGTGCTCGCCGCCGGGTTTTGACGGCGGGCATCAGAGCATTTTGGCACTGCCCAACGCCAAGCTATGACAATCCTGTGTCATCCTCACACACCCACTACCTTGAAATTCCTGCAGCACACCCCATATGGTCAAAATAAGCACGCAGCGGGCCCGATGTGCCCGTGTCAACCCATAACAAACCCGGAGAACACCATGGAGCAGTACAGGGGCACCACCATTTTATCGGTGCGGCGCGGCAACAAAGTAGTCATTGGCGGCGATGGCCAGGTATCCATGGGTAACACCATCATGAAAGGCAACGCACGTAAAGTGCGCAGACTGCACTCGGGCAAGGTGATTGCCGGGTTTGCCGGCGGCACCGCCGACGCCTTTACCCTGTTTGAATTATTCGAAGCCAAGCTGTCCAAACACCAGGGACACCTCACCCGTGCAGCGGTGGCGCTTGCCAAAGATTGGCGTACCGAGCGCGCCCTGCGCCGTTTGGAGGCATTGCTGGCGGTGGCCGATAAAGACACCTCCCTTATCATCACCGGCAACGGCGATGTGATTCAACCCGAAGATGATTTGATTGCCATTGGCTCCGGCGGGCCTTTTGCGCAATCCGCCGCGCGAGCTCTGCTGGAAAACACCGATTTAGACGCGCGCAGCATAGTAGAAAAAGGACTGGGTATCGCCGGGGATATCTGCGTTTACACCAATCACCATCACACCATTGAAGAACTGGATTGCGACTGAGCTGTCGCCTGTTTATCGCTGTAGAAATAGAGGTTTTACCGTGTCAAATATGACCCCTAGAGAAATCGTCCACGAACTCGACCGCCATATCATCGGCCAGAATGCCGCCAAGCGCGCGGTGGCAAGCGCCCTGCGCAATCGCTGGCGCCGGCAACAACTCGATGAAGAACTGCGCAATGAGATCACCCCGAAAAATATCCTGATGATGGGGCCTACCGGTGTAGGGAAAACCGAAATAGCACGGCGCCTGGCCAGATTAGCAAACGCGCCCTTTATCAAAGTGGAGGCCACCAAGTTTACCGAGGTCGGCTACGTGGGTCGGGATGTGGAATCTATCGTGCGCGATCTGGTAGAAACCGCGGTAAAAATGTTTCGCGAACAGGCCATGGAAAAAGTGCAGTTTCGCGCCGAAGAACTGGCCGAAGAACGCATTTTAGATGCCCTGCTACCTGCCGCGCGCGATGGAGACGCCAATCAAGGTGCACACACGCGCCAGTTATTGCGCAAAAAACTGCGCGAAGGTGAGCTGGATGATCGCGAAATTGAAGTGGAGGTCAGCCATCCAACGCAATTTGAAATTATGACGCCGCCGGGCATGGAGGAAATGACCAGTCAGCTTGAGAGCATGTTTGCCAATATGGGTAACAGACGCAGCGCAACGCGCAAACTCAACATTAAAACTGCGTTTAAACAGCTCACCAATGACGAGGCCGCCAAATTAGTCGATGAGGAAGAACTCAAACAGCAGGCCGTGGAAGCCGCCGAGCAAACCGGCATTGTGTTTGTCGATGAAATTGACAAAGTCGCCAAACGCGGTGAAGGTGCGGGCGCGGATGTCTCCCGCGAAGGTGTTCAGCGCGACCTGTTGCCCCTGATCGAAGGCTGCACCGTCAGCACCAAATACGGCATGATTCGCACCGACCACATTTTATTCATCGCCTCGGGTGCGTTCCATTTATCCAAACCGTCCGATCTCATCCCCGAACTGCAGGGTCGCCTGCCTATTCGGGTAGAGCTGGAAGCACTGACCCCGGAAGATTTTGAGCGTATTTTAGTCGAGCCCAAAGCCTCGCTGACCGAGCAATATCAAGCACTGCTGGGCACTGAGGGGCTAACCCTGAATTTCACTGAGGACGGTCTTCGCAAAATCGCCGAAACCGCCTGGCATGTCAACGAACGCGTTGAAAACATCGGTGCACGGCGTTTGCACACGGTGCTGGAACGCCTGCTGGATGAAGCCTCGTTCAGCGCCGCGGATGCGGGTGTGGAGGAACGCAATCTCACTGTGGATGCCGCCTATGTAGATGCACAATTGCAAGAACTCAGTGACAACGAAGACCTGTCACAGTTTATTCTGTAAGGTATGACACCCTCTGCCATCAAGCTCCACAGAGCCTCCAAAGAGCTGGAGCTTGCTTACACGGGCAATGGTCACTATCGCCTGCCGGCGGAGTTTCTGCGCGTGCTCTCGCCATCCGCAGAAGTGCGTGGCCACGGCGGCATCGGCGGCGAGCTGCCCGCCGGTAAAATCGATGTGGCCATAGTCGATATCAAAGCCGTGGGCAACTATGGCGTGCAACTGGTGTTTGACGATGGCCATGATTCGGGGATTTACAGCTGGGAATACCTGCACACGCTGTGCCAGCATCGACAACAGTACTGGGACGACTATCTGCAACAATTACAAACTGCGGGCCTGAGTCGCGACCCGCGGGTACAGGTCATTCGGCTGTAGTTCAACTTTTTATACCCAACAAACATTCCTGCTTGAAAAATCGCAGGCTATCAAGGATGCTACTCCTATCGCCGTACAAACAGGGCTGTCAGCTGAGGCGGCGTTGGCCACAGCCTTCTCCCTGCCCAGGGGGACACTTATAAGAACAGTATTTCAAGGAGTGGATCATGAAGCATGCTTGCGCAATAGTGTTACTTTTCTCGCTGCTGCTAATGGGACATACGCAGGCAACAGCAGCCGACAACACTGGCTATGTTGCCGCAGAGCTTATCCACAAACAGCAGCTAAGATACCCGCGCCACGAATTAGAAAGAGGCAGAGAAGGCTGGGTCAGGCTCAGCTGGGTCGTGGATACCGACGGCTCGGTAACTGATGTTGTCGTAGACGACTCCAGCGGCCAGAAGTATTTGGAAAAAGCGGCAATTCGCACGGTGAAAGCCTACAAATACAAGCCCGCGATGCAAAACGGCGTGCCGATTCAGCAAGGCAATAATCGCATGTTGATGTCTTTTCATATCGAACGCAATTCCAACAATGCCGCGAAACCGGACTTTGCAGCGGCTTACAAAAAAGGCCGACGTCTAATAGACAAAGGCAAACTGAAAGAGGCCGAGAAGGTCATTACAAGGCTACAGAACCGAAAAAAGTGGAATCTTTATGAAGACGCCCACTTTTGGCTGTTAAAATCAGTTTACCTCCTAAGTGCAGGCCAGCAAACCGAAGCCATGGACACCCTGGCAAAAGCCACTTTTTACGATAAAGCCAAGCTTGGCCCCTCGGTAAGGCCCTATTTACCCAAAAAAGCGTACATTGCCGCGATGATGCAACTCTACCTGCTGCAGGTTCAACATCAGCTATATCGGGATGCCCTCAATACCTACAAAAAATTGAAAACCTCGTATCCGAACACAAAACAATTACAAAAAATGCAGAAAAGCGCCGATAAAATCATCGCGCTAAGCCGACAAGACAGCCTCCTGCAGATTGACGGCAACACGTCTGCACAAGGCTTCTGGAAATATCAGCCCCTGCGCCGGGCGTTCTCGCTCGCAGATATTAACGGCAAACTCGATAAACTGGTGATCAGCTGCTCACGGAAAGTCTTTAACGTCGACGCAGAGCCCAACAGACTGTGGAGGATTCCCGAGTCCGTCGGCGAATGCACCATCTGCATCTACGGCGATGCGGACACTGCCTTCAAGCTGTATGAGCACCCCGCCAATAAGCCCTGACAACAGCGGACTCACCCCGCTCAGACAGGAACGTCCACAACAGGAAAAAACAGCGCTTAGCACCCGCCCCCACATCGCGGTACAATAGCCCTCTTATTGTAACGGGGGCTGTATGAGCAAGGAAAAAACCACCCATTTTGGGTATCAACAAGTCGATGCCGACAAAAAGGCTGATATGGTGGCGGGGGTGTTTGATTCCGTCGCCAACCGTTATGACCTGATGAACGACTTGATGTCGGGCGGCATTCACCGTATCTGGAAACGCTTTACCGTGGAAGTAAGCGGCGTGCGCGCGGGACACAGCGTGCTGGATATCGCCGGTGGCACCGGCGATCTGGCGGCGCGCTTTGCGGACCTCGTCGGCGACAAAGGCCGTGTTGTGCTGGCTGATATCAACGCCTCCATGCTCAGCGTAGGACGTGACAAACTGATAGATCACGGCCACATCGGCAATATCGACTGGGTGCAGGCCGATGCCCAGTACCTGCCCTTTGCAGACAACAGCTTTGACTGTATCACCATCGCCTTTGGCCTGCGCAATGTCACCGAAAAAGACACCGCCTTGAAAAGCATGTTACGGGTGCTAAAACCCGGCGGCAGATTGCTGGTGCTGGAGTTCTCCAAGCCACAAAACGAATTATTGAGCCGTGCTTACGATGCCTACTCCTTCAATGTGCTGCCGTTCCTCGGCAAGCTCGTCACCAACGATGCGGACAGCTACCAATACCTGGCCGAATCCATACGTATGCATCCGGATCAGGAAACCCTGCGCGACATGATGGAAGACGCCGGCTTTGAGCGTTGCGAGTTTTACAATATGACCGGCGGCATTGTGGCACTGCACAAAGGTATTAAAGGCGAATGACACACATCGATCCCGCCTTGCACACCACGGCTCTGGCAGCACTTGAGGGCGCGGCCAACAAGGCGCTGCAACTCGACCCGCAGGGACAGGAAGCACTTACAGCGCTTGCGGGGCATACTTTTCATATTGAATGCACTGCGCCACCGCTTGATCTGTATTTACAGCCCGTACATGATGGCCTGCGCCTGCTGGGCGTATGGGAGGGTGAAGTCTCCACCGCCGTGCGCGGTGCTGCTAAAGATTTTTCCGAACTGCTTAATTCGCGCGACCCCGCCGCCACCTTAATTAACGGTGACCTGGAACTGCACGGCGACAGCGCGCCACTGCTCGCCCTGCAAAAGGTGCTCAGCGAGCTGGATATTGATTGGGAAGCACCTCTGGTCGATGCCCTTGGCGATGTGGCGGGTCACCAGCTGGCCAGCGCTTTGCGCAGTGTTTTTAACTGGGGCAAAGAAGCCTCACAGCGCCTGCAACGTCAGGCCGGCGAGTTTATCCACGAGGAAGCGAGATTGTCGCCACCACCTCTGGAACTGGAAGATTTCTACGCCGATATCGCCGCCCTGAAACAACGCATCGAGCGCCTGCAATCCAAAACTCAACGCCTGCAAAAACGCGCCAGGGCATTGCGGGATTAACCATGCACCTGTCCCGCCTGCTGCACATTTTACGCGTCGCCGGGCGCTACCGTGTCGATGAGCTCGTCGACAAGGAGAGGCTTCCCAGGACTTTGCGCTGGGCACTTAGCCTGTCGCCCTGGCACCAAAAAGCACCAAGCGACAAAAGCCGCGGCGAGCGTCTGCGCCTGACCCTGCAGGAGCTGGGGCCGGTGTTTATCAAGTTCGGGCAAATGCTCTCGACCCGCCGCGATTTACTGCCTCCAGACATCGCCGATGAGCTTGCGAAACTGCAAGATCAGGTGCCGCCCTTTTGCGAAGACGAAGCGGTAGCGCTGATTGAACAGCACCTTAGCAAACCCATCGACGAACTGTTTGCCTCATTTAACCGCGCGCCGCTGGCATCGGCCTCGGTAGCACAGGTACACGAAGCCACTTTGCCGGGCGGCGAGAGCGTCGTGGTGAAAGTGGTGCGCCCCGATATCGAACCCGTGATCCGGCAGGACATGGCGCTGCTGTATTTTCTGGCCAGATTGTTGCGCCGGTTTGTGGCCGATGGCTGGCGGTTGCGCCCGGTGGAGGTCGTTAAAGACTACGAGTTGACTATTCTCGATGAACTGGATTTAAGCCGTGAAGCGGCCAATGCGGCACAGCTCAGACGCAATTTTTTGGACAGTGATTTAGTCTACGTGCCGCAGGTGTATTGGGATTACACCTGCCACAAGGTCTATACCATGGAGCGTATCAGCGGCATTCCGGTCAGTGATATGGCAGCGCTAAAGGCTCGCAAGGTAGACCTTAAAGTGTTGGCGGAAAAAGGCGTAACCACTTTTTTCACCCAGGTCTTTCGCGACAGTTTTTTTCACGCCGATATGCACCCAGGCAACATTTTTGTCGATGCCAGCGACCCGGCCAACCCCAGCTATATCGCTGTGGATTGCGCGATTGTGGGCAGCCTGTCAGAGTTTGATCAATACTACCTGGCGCGAAATCTGCTTGCTATTTTTCAGCGCGATTACCGGCAGGTGGCGCAACTGCACGTCGAGTGCGGCTGGGTACCACCCGAAACCCGCGTGCAGGATTTTGAATCCGCCATGCGCGCGGTGTGTGAGCCCGTATTTGAACAACCGCTCGCAAAAATATCCTTTGGCCAACTGCTGATTTATCTGTTTAATACCGCCAGGCGTTTCGATATGGAGGTGCAGCCTTCCCTGGTGCTGCTGCAAAAAACCCTGCTCAATATCGAAGGGCTTGGACGCCAGCTCTATCCAGATTTAAACCTCTGGGATACCGCACAGCCCTTTTTAGAGGACTGGGTCGGCCAACGCTATTCACCCCAGGGACTGCTGGAGCGCCTGCAGCGCCAGGCACCATCGTGGATGGAGCAGTTACCGCA
>PDSN01000143.1 GCA_002748505.1 Gammaproteobacteria bacterium
TGCGGCTGTAGCGGGCAATCGTTTTCATAGCCGTTTTCATCACTGTTTCCTCTAAATTTTCTGTCTCTTGCACTGCTTATAAACCTGGTGTCAGCACGCGCACGCCCTGCACGTGATGCGCTTGAAAGCGCCCGCCGCTGCGTACGACTTCAGAATTGAGTTCAAAATGCTGATTGCTGAAACCGCGGGTCCAGTCTTCGCCGTAGGCGGGTGTGCTCGCGGTGTATTCCATCTCAGCCCTTCCGCTCAAATCCGCATCATAACTGAAGGTGTAGGCATCTATGGGGTCTGCGCCACCGGAAAGATGCGCGGCGCGGGCACGACCGACCATATCGGTGGTTTGCAGGCTTTGGGAAATAATCGACTCCGCCCCCTGAAAGCTCAACGCCTGACCTTCCTTGATGGCCGCCATACGCGCTTCCATGGTGCTGGTATCCATGACGGAATACCCCACAAACGCGGTAATAAGCAACAGTATCAATGCCAGCAGCAGTACCACGCCGTCCTGCTTTTGTGGCAATCTGGGTGCCGGGCGTTTAACAATGGTATGAAAGTGAAATCGCATCATTTATACATCCTTGGCATTGCGCAACACAACGGTGGTGGAAAACACTCGCCGCAGCGTGTAGCCACCGTTGTGTTTTAAAGTTGATGTCGCCGAAGCGTTATCAACACTGTCAATGTCTGTGCCCAGTAAGTTGTAGGTTGTGGTATCAGGTACATCGCGCACCCGTTCAAAACCCTGCATCAGCAAGGCAATACGCACCTGCTGCACCGATTCGAGATTCGCCAGGGAGCTGTTCAGGACGCTGTCACTGGGCGCGACATAACGCATACTGTCTGTGCCCGGCACCTGGTGCACCATTTCAATCTCCAGCGCTTCTACACCTTCGATCATTTCCTGCGCCGTACCGTCATCGGTTTTGCGGTACAGGGCGTAAACGTCGATGCCGTTTTGATCGCGCCCGGTATCGGCCACGTACCAGAAATTCTCTTCGTACAGTAACACTTCAGAACCAGAGTTATAGGGCGCGGCGATGGTGGTAATCGCATTCAGAGTGCTGGCGAATTTCAAATCCACTGCGGCTCCGCTGACACAACTGCTCAAATCATTGGTAATCGCAAACAGGTGTACGCTCACGCAACTGGACAGTAATACCCGATCCCCCATTTGCAATCTGCAACCCGGATTGCCGTCCAGCGGCACTTCTGTACTCGATGCGTTCACAACACTGGTAATCGTTGCCGGCAATTGTCTGCCGGTTTGTAATTGCAATACATCCGTGCCCGAGCGCACAGTATCTTTTACCACTACCAGGTTAGCGGGCAGGGTAGACGGTGACCACACTGTACTACTGGCTTTTTCAAAGCCGCGCACACCCTGAAAACCGGCACCGCTATTGACCATATTGGTAATTACCGCATCACCCGTATTGCAACCGACATACTGGGCGCGATGTAGGTCATCGGTGATCAGATCCAGCGCAAAGCGACCATTTTCCTGCAACCTGGCCAGGGACGTTTCCAAACGCTCCGAGCTTTTGTTGGAAATAAACACCTGCACCACACCGGCAATCAAAAATGCGCCGATGCCAAGAGCGACCATTAACTCGATTAAAGACAAACCACGCTGACGGTTGCGTGTCATCGGATTTCGCATCACTGAACCTCCGCAGTCAACACGACCTGCTGTGTTCTCAGTTCGCGATTAGCGCCACCGGACGCAGCCGTGTTCCAATCGCGCTCCTGCCAGCTCACGGTGATGGTAAACTGCTCCGGTGTCGTGCCATCCTGAGTGATTTGGCCACGCCCGTTAGGCAGTACAGGCTGGTAATCCGTGCTTGAAAACACATCCTGAAAATGACTGCCCCACTCACGCACGTCCTGGATAACGCGCTGCGCCTGGGTGCAACCGGACGCGCTGGTGGCACAGGCCGGATCGGCATAGGTTGTCAGAAAGTTGGGGGCGTCGGTGTCTACACCGTTATAACTGGCCATCTGATCGGCATTCAAACGGATACGATCAAGCATATCAGCGGCAATATACGTCGCCTGAGAACGAAAATACGCGCCCTGGTTGGTCTGAAAACTCACCAACTGCATACCGGCAATGCCTAAAATGCCAATAGCCAACACCAGCGCCGCAATCACCACTTCAATTAGGGTAAAACCCGCCTGACCACTACCACACCGCTTGTATGTCCGCTTATTCATGGGCATGTCACCGCCGCTCCCGTGTTATCTTCCACTGTGTCGTCCGCTCCCGCACTATCGACCGCCAATCGCGACTGACCGGAAACGTTGAGCACCAGGCCCGCCGCCTGGGTTGCGCCGCGTTCATCACAAAACACAAAGGTGCCCGTAGACACGGCCATGCCGTCGGCATCAAAGGTGATAAACTCGTCATCGTCAAAATTGCTTGTGCGAATAGTGACACCGCGCTTGGCAGGTGCACCAATACGCAGCACGACTTCGCCGCCATTTCGCGTACCATCGCCCTCGGTACCGCCACCGGCGCCGTCATCGACAAAGATCATCCAGCCGTCTTCCCACCTGTTCGAACCACAGACTATGCCATTGGTACTGACACAAGCGCTGACAAAAGCAGAGCGCACAATCGCTTCGCTGCGCGCCACATTGAGCATATCGCCAATATTGCTAAGCCCCGCCGCCATCCGACCGCGCTGGATGGAACTCTGAAATGATGGTGCAGCCGCGGTAACCAGAATCGTGACGATCACCAGAACCATCATCAATTCAATAAGGCTGAAACCCGCCTGTGTTTTGCTTGTTAATGCGCGCCTCACAACACGCCTCCCTTTTTCTTTGCTGAGCCTAACTTAGCAAATCCTGCTGTGAAAGCCAGCCAAACGCCAATAGACGGTCGCAAAGGGGGATAGACGGTGGAACTTAAGGGAAAATGCGGCTTACTTCACATTTTTGAGAGGGGTTGCTCCTCTCTACGAGGGCCAGGGGCACTGGCAAGACAGATAGAAAATCAGCAGCCTGCTAGTCGATGTTGACCACCCGCAGCTCCTTGGGCATGGAAAAGGTCACGTTTTCAGGGCGACCTTCAAGTTCTACGCTGGGATTGGCGCCCAGGGCCTCAAGACCGGCAACAACCTGCTGCACCAGAACCTCCGGCGCAGAAGCACCGGCGGTAACGCCGATATTGGTTTTACCGCGCAGCCACTCTGGCTTGATATCCTCTGCACCATCGAGTAGATAGGCATCGGCGCCCATGCGCTCGGCAAGCTCGCGCAGGCGATTGGAGTTGGAACTGTTGGGCGAGCCAACCACGAGCACCAGATCGCAGCGGGCAGCCAATTGCTTGACCGCATCCTGGCGGTTCTGGGTGGCGTAGCAGATATCATCTTTGCGCGGCCCGGTAATATTGGGGAAGCGCTGGCGCAGGGCGTCGATGACTTTGGCGGTGTCATCCATCGACAGTGTGGTTTGGGTGACAAAGCACAAACTATCGGGGTTGTTGACCTCAAGCGTGGCCACCTGTGCCTCGTCCTCCACCAGATAAATCGCGCCACCGGCACTGGCGTCGTATTGCCCCATCGTACCTTCCACCTCGGGGTGGCCACGGTGGCCAATCAGCACACACTCGCGCCCCTCACGGGAATAACGGGTGACTTCCATATGCACTTTGGTTACCAGCGGACAGGTGGCGTCGAACACTTTCAGGCCGCGCGCCTGCGCTTCTTTGCGCACCGCCTGTGACACCCCATGAGCGGAAAAAATAACAATGCTGTCATCGGGCACTTCGTGTAACTCATCGACAAATACCGCACCGCGCTCGCGCAGGTTATCCACCACAAATTTGTTGTGCACCACTTCGTGGCGCACCCAGATCGGCGCACCGAATACATCGAGCGCCCGATCAACAATGGCGATAGCGCGATCCACGCCCGCGCAAAAACCGCGTGGATTTGCCAACTGAATATCCATCAGGCTTCCTCTAGCTCATCGATGGCGTGAAGCTGTACGTCAAAAATCAAGGTTCGCCCCGCAAGCGGATGGTTGAAGTCAACCATCACCCACTCCTCGTCCGCTGCAATAACCACACCGGGCACATCACCGCCGCTGGCCTCTTTGAACAGTAACACCAGACCTGGCTCCGGCGGTACGTCATCGCCAAAACGCGCTCTGGGCACGCGCTGGCGGTTGTCGTCTTTGACCTCACCAAACGCTTGTTCGGGAGGCAAAGTGAACTGCTTGCGCTCGCCTGGCTCAAGGCCTAACACACAGGCCTCGAAGGAAGGCAGCAGACTGCCATCGCCCACCACACAGGCCACAGGTTCACCGCCAAAATTGCTGTCGACCTCGGTGCCATCTTCAAGACTCAAGGCAAAATTAAGTCGTAAACGCCGCTGTAAGCTCACGCGCTGCTATCTCCCTGAAATGTTTTTGCCAGTTTTTCACCCCAGAGGCTATCGATGATTAAGCCGATCGCTCCCAGAGTAATGGCACTATCGGCGATATTAAATGTGGGAAAATACCATTGCCCATAATGCACAGAAATAAAATCCACCACATAGCCAAAGCGAATGCGGTCAATCACATTGCCCAAAGCGCCGCCCAAAATCAAGGCGAGGCTTACGCCCAAGAGTTTTTCGTGGGCGCGCAAACGCCACAGCCAAATGCTGATGCCAA
>PDSN01000030.1 GCA_002748505.1 Gammaproteobacteria bacterium
GAGCACCGTCAACGCGCGTTTGCGACAGGAAAACCGCCTGCGCGCACAGATGGAAGCGCGCCTGCGTGAAGCGCACCAAAGTAAAACCCGGTTTATGTCTGCAACGAGTCATGACTTATTACAACCTATCAATGCGGCGCGCTTGTTTATGCAGGCTTTGACACCTCGTTTGGCAGGGGGGGCTGACGAGCAGTCTCAACATATGCTGGCGCAAATCGACAGCTCGTTAAATCGCGCGGAACAGTTAATTTCCGAACTTCGCGAAATATCCCGTTTGGATTCGGGTCGTCAGCAGGTCAACAGAGCAGCATTTTTTGCCGGAGATTTTTTGCGTTCTCTGTACGATGAGTTTTTACCCTTAGCAAAGAAACGAGGTCTGAACCTGCGGTTTGTACCCAGCAGCCTGTGGGTTTATTCCGATGAAAAACTGCTGCGACGAATCCTGCAAAACCTTGTGGCCAACGCCTTGAAATATACACGCAGTGGCGGTGTGTTGCTTGGGCTCAGGCGCAAGGGTGAATCGGTACTGATTCAGGTTTGGGATACGGGCCCCGGTATCGACGCGGCAGACCACGCCCGCATGTTCGATGAATTTGAACGCTTGACACAGGGCAATGCCGCAGAGGGTGCAGAGGGGCTGGGTCTGGGTTTATCCATCGTGCGCCGCTATGCACAATTGTTGGGATATCGTCTGGATTTAAGCTCGCGAGTAGGGCGTGGAACGGTGTTTTCGGTGCAGGTGCCAGTTGCTGCGCCAGTGCCGAAGACAGTAAACACCAAAACTCAAAATGAGGTGCGCGATTTAAGTGGCTTGTCGGTAATCAGTCTCGACAACGACGTCCTGGTACGAGAGGGTATGTTGCAGATGTTACACACCTTAAAAGCCACAGTATCACTTGCTGCTGATCGATACGGGCTGCAAGACTTGCTGGCGGGTACCGAACACTGCGATGTCATTCTGGCGGATTATCACCTGGATGAGGGCGACACGGGCGTACAAGCGGTGCGCGATGTACTGGCGGCGACGGGGCGGGATATCCCCTGTATTGTTATCAGTGCCGATGACAGCGAGGCTGTGCGCGCCGATGTGCAGGCGGCGGGTTACTTCTTTATGAGTAAACCCGTGCGCGGCAATCGTCTGGCGGCGAGAATACGAGCCCTAAAGCGCGCCAGCCCGGATATTCCATTTACTGGTAATACATCCGGGCTAACGCAGTAAACGTACTCGCCCCCTGTCTATTAACGCTGCGCAATCAATACCCTCTGGCAACATGCCATAGGTCAAACCGCTTTCGTTTTGCAGGCGCGCCGCGCAAAAGGCATCGGCTACGGTGCTCGGCGCATTTTTTATCAGCAGCGCGCCCTGCAGTGCCAATGCCATGTTTTTGGTGAGCGTTCGCGCGCGATATTCCCTGTTGTCGCCTTTGCCCAGTTGTTGATGCAGGGTATGAATATGCGCATCCAGGCGTGAGTCGCTACCTTTTGCGCTTTGAATTTCCGCCAAAAAAGCTTCCAGTGCGGTGGGATCCCGTTGCATGATGCGCAAAACGTCGAGGCATTGCACGTTGCCCGAGCCCTCCCAAATGGTGTTGATCGGTGCGTCGCGGTAAAGCCTTGGCATAACGCTGTTTTCCATCACCGCCGAGCCGCCGATACACTCCATGGCTTCGTAAGCGTGACCGACTTGGCGCTTGCATACCCAGTACTTACCCACCGCGGTAGCCAGGCGCAAAATGCCCGCCTCGTGCTCGTCCTGATGATTATCCAGCGCACTGGCAACGCGGAAGGCCAAATGTGCGGCGGCCTCGGCTTCCAGCTCCATATCCGCCAGGACGTTTTGCATCAGCGGCTGTTGATCCAGGGTTTTACCAAAGGCCTTGCGATAGCTCAGGTGGTGAATAATCTGGGTCATGTGGGCGCGCATGGCAGCGCTGGAACCGAGCAGACAATCAAAGCGGGTGAGCGCGACCATTTCCAAAATATTGGCAATACCGCGACCTTCCTCACCGATTAACCAGCCAAACGCACCGCGCAGTTCAGTTTCGCTGGAGGCGTTGGATGCATTGCCCATTTTGTCTTTTAAGCGAATGATTTGCAAAGGGTTTTTACTGCCATCGGGACGCCAGCGGGGTACCAAAAAGCAGGAAATGCCAGCTTCGGCCTGTGCCAATACCAAAAACGCATCACACATGGGTGCCGAGACAAAAAACTTATGGCCGACCAATTCGTATGCTTTGCCGGGACCTCGCTCTGCAATTGGATAGGCGCGGGTGCTGTTTTGGCGCACATCCGAGCCACCTTGTTTTTCGGTCATGCCCATGCCAATGGTGACCGAGCTTTTTTCCGTGTGCGGCACATTGCGCGGATCGTAGGCGGTATTAAAGACTTTTGGCAGCCATTCGGCCGCGATGTCCGGCTGTTTTTGCAGGGTCGGCACGCAGGCAAAGGTCATGGTGACGGGGCAGCCGTGGCCGGTTTCTCCCTGGTTGATCAGATAATACCTGGCGGCTCGATTGAGCTGCGCGGCCTCGGTTTGCTCCGCCCAGCTGCCAGCGGCCAGTCCCTGGGCGCAGGAGAGCGCCATCAACTGGTGATAGGCCGGGTGAAAAGTCACCTTGTCGATACGATGACCGTAGCGATTGTGGGTTTCAAGCACCGGTTTTACTCGATTGGCTTCAATGCCGAGCTGAATATGCTCAGGGCTGCCGACAACCTTGCCCAGCGCGCTTAGCGCAGCGCCTGAGCTTTCCGAGCCGACCAGCTCCTGTAGGGTCTGATCGCTATCGTAGAGGTTGTAAGCCTCTAGCAAGGGCGGCATGTTGGTAACTTCGTGGGTATTGGCGGCGTTGGCCGTGGCTTGCGGATAGTGGCTCATGATAGCTCCAGCATAGCTGATTTGACGGTTTTCATCCGATTTTGCTGGCTTTTAGCAGCAAAGTTGACTTGAATTACTATTCAAATAGTGACGTGTACGCTCACGGGGGTGGTCTGTAGCAGTGTATCAAAGCCACCGCTTTTTGGGTATGATTAAACAAGTGACCTGTGGGATCAGGCTGCTAGGCGCTGCTCTTTGGGATTTTAGAGGGTTAAGTAATGGTTTTTAGGTCAAAACAGGCAAGACTTGAACGAGATTTGAAAAATGCCGAGAGCTACGACGCTTGGCTTGAGGCTGCGCGGGCGCTTGATGAATACAAGGGCAATATGCGATGGCGTAAGACCGATCACTCCCACCAGTACGACCATGTGGCCTTGCGTTTGCGTCTTGACCGTTTGCGGGAGTTACACGCGCGCCACGATTATCGGGGTTTGCTGTTTACGCTGGGCGAGGGTATTCACGGCAATCTTGGTGGTATGGGCAAACCTGGCCTTTATCAGCGCGCGCTTTCCGGCACCAAACAGTTGATCGAGGATTATGTCGATGAGGTGATCGAAACCCTTGATTTGCTTGCCAGTGATCGCGTTACCAATATCAGCTTTGAAGAGAAGCGAGACTTTTTTCGCCGCGCCCATCACTGTTTTGGCTGTTCCGCGCTGATGATGTCTGGCTCGGGTACCTTGTTGTTTTTCCATTTTGGCGTGGTCAAGGCCATGGCAGAGCAGGGTTTGTTACCGTCGATTCTTTCGGGATCCAGTGGCGGGGGTATCGTTGCCAGTCTGGTCTGTACGCACACGGATGAGGAGCTGGCGCGGTTTTTTGATGCCGGGCATCTTGCCGATGAGGTTGAAGAAGAGGTACAGGCCATGCAGGCGGCGCGTGTTGGGCGCTCGCCGTTGCTGACCCAGCCTGAGGTTGAGTCTTTGATTGCACGCCTGGTGCCGGATATGACGTTTAAGGAAGCGTATGAGCACACCGGGCGTATGCTCAACATTTCCATTGCGCCCGCTGAAGCGCACCAGACCTCGCGTTTGCTGAATGCGACTACCTCGCCCAATGTGTTGATTCGCCGCGCTGCGCTGGCTTCTGCGGCGGTGCCGGGTGTATTTCCGCCGGTGATGCTGGAAGCGCGCGACACCCACGGTGAGCGCCAGCCCTATTTACCCTCGCGCAAGTGGGTTGATGGCAGCGTCAGCGAAGATCTTCCCGCCAAACGGTTGGCGCGTCTGTACGGTGTCAATCACTATATCGTCAGCCAGGCTAACCCGCATATTCTGCCCTTTGTCAGCGACCGGGAGCACAGCCGTGGTGCCCTGAACGTGGTGACCCGGGCTTCTCGTGCGACCTTGCGTGAGTGGGCCAATGCAGCATTGACCTTGTCTAAGCGACCACTGCGCGGCTATCCCGCTTTGCAAAAAATGGGCAACACGTTTTTATCGGTTATCAACCAGTCATATGTGGGTGATATCAATATCATTCCCAGGCAGCGCTTTCACAACCCGACAAAAATTCTCGCGCATCCTCAATACAAGGACGTTATCAGGCTGGTGCAAGCGGGCGAGCGTGCGGCGTGGCCTAAACTTGAAATGGTGCGCATCCAGACCCGTATCGGCTCGCGTCTGGTGGAGATTTTGGAAGAGCTTGACCACGATTACGTGCGCCAGCACGAGCTTGCGGCCAGGGAGAAGGTGGCCTGATAAACTGTGCGTTGCGGGTCTTCCGCCAAGGCGGGGGGAGCATCCACTGGGTTTTCTTTTGTGAAAGCGCTAAACTG
>PDSN01000031.1 GCA_002748505.1 Gammaproteobacteria bacterium
TTTTTTTAAAGAGTATAAACCATGTTGACCGTACACCATCTTGAAAACTCCCAATCTTTGCGAGTGCTGTGGCTGTTGGAAGAGTTGGGCGCAGATTATGAGTTTAAATTCTACAAGCGCGATGCCAAAACCTCGCTGGCGCCCGCTTCGTACAAGGCCTTACACCCTGCGGGCACCGCGCCTGTAATCGGCAATGGCAGCTTCGTGTTGGCCGAAACCAATGCCATTGTCGATTATGTGTTGGATCAGCACCCCGAATCGCGCCTGCGCCCAGCGCTAGGCAGTGCCGCTTACCCTCTGTATCTATACTGGTTTCACGCCTCCCAGGGCAGTTTGATGCCGCTGTTGCTGGACACCCTGATTTTTCAGCGTATGGTGGAAAAGTCGCCGTTTCTGGTCAGACCGATTCTGCGCGCCGCCACCGAGCAGGTGCAAAATATTTTTCATCGCCCGCGGTTGCGGGCCCTGCTCACCCAGGCGAACAATCAACTGGGTGAGACAATCTGGCTCACCTCGGATGAGTTGAGTGCGGCAGATATTGTGATGGGCTATTGCTTCGAAGTCCTGTCAATGCGTACAGAGACCGAACACGATTATCCACATATCGCTCGTTTTGTGACCCAGATGCGTGAGCGATCAGCCTATCAGGAAGCGGTGACCAAAGGAGGGCCTTTACGGCCGTTTGGTGAATGAGTCTGTTGTCATGAAAACAGTTGATATCGCAATTATTGGTGGTGGCATGGTGGGTGCGGCCTTTGCGCTCGCCATGCTTCGCGCACGCAGCGATACGACCTTGGCGCTGGTAGAGACACATTTTCCACAAACGCCTGATTTGAGCGCTGCGCCGGATTTGCGGGTCTCGGCCTTGAGTGCGGGAACGGTGCTGTTGTTGCAAAAGCTGGGCGCCTGGGACTTTATCGAAGCTCAGCGCGTACAGCCCTATCGACGCCTGCGTGTCAGCGAACACTTAGGCAGCCATCATGTCTTTGCAAAACACAATACCGTTCGTTTTGACGCGGAGTCTATGGGTTATCAGCAGCTTGGTTTTATGGTGGAAAACGCGGTTACCCAGTGGGGTTTATGGCGAGCGCTGGAAACCTTTGTCGATGCGGGGCGGCTGCGGCTTTACAGCAGTGAAGCGCTTGGTGCGCTCGCCGACATACAGCAGGATGGAGAAGGCGTTACCCTCGGTTTTGAAAACGGCGGCGATATTGTTGCCAAACTGCTGGTTGGAGCCGACGGCGGGCGTTCCAGTGTTCGTCGCCTGTTACAGATTCCAGCACCGGTAAAGCCCTATCAACAGACCGTGTTGGCGGTGGGGGTGGAGCTTGCCCAGCCCGCGGCGCAAGAGACCTGGCAGGTGTTTAAACCCAGCGGTCCCGTTGCCTTGCTGCCGCTGATGAGCGTGGCTGGAAAACACTACGCGGTGTTGATTTGTTACGATGGCAGTGCCGCTAATCGCTATCGCCAAAGTTTGAGCGATGCGCGCTTACTGGATGTGCTGCGCAGCCATTACGAAGGGCATTTGCCGGACATCATCCGCGTATACGGGCGGGCGGGTTTTCCACTGTCGCGTATGCACGCGCAAAATTATTATCAGGGTAAAGCTGTGTTAATCGGCGACGCGGCGCACACTATAAATCCCTTGGCGGGACAGGGAGTCAATCTCGGCTTTCAGGACCTGCGGGTATTAAGTCGGCGTTTGGCGTTTATCGATCTGGCCGATAGTGTGGCTGTGGCGCAGGCTTTGGCGGCGTATCAGGCGCTTAGAAAACCCGAAAATGCGCTGATGATGCATGCCATGGATGCTTTTTATCACGGTTTTAGCAATGATCTGCCGCCGTTGCGTCTATTGCGTAACCTCGGTTTGAGTGCGGTGGGTAAGGTGCCCTGGTTACAACAGCAGGTTTTGCGTCACGCTATGGGCTTGTAATTCAAGCGCTTTGTGGCGCGGTGTCAGCGATCTTTTGGAGAGTGTACGGATCTATGGGTTTGCGAGTTCTGGTGCTGGTCGTTGCGATGATACTTGTCGCAAATCCCGCTAAGGCCTGGTGGGATCTGGGGCACAGGGCTGTATGTGACGTGGCGCTTGAGACTGTCAATGCAAAAACCCGTGTTGCCGTGGAACAACTGCTTGCGCCCGGGGAGCGATTCGGCGCGGCCTGTATCTGGGCAGATGCGATCAAGTCGGAACGGCCTGAGACAGCGCCCTGGCATTATATCAATACCAAACCGGGCGACACCGACCTCTCTCAGGTGCATCGCTCAGCCGAGGGCGATATTTTAACCGCCCTGCAAGAACAGATCGACATTTTAAGTGACTGCGCCCGTTCGCCTGCGCAGCGCCGGGAAGCACTGCGTTTTGTGGGTCATTTGGTGGGTGATATACATCAACCTTTACACGTCGCCTACCAGGAAGATCTCGGTGGAAATCTGTATAGGGTGAATCTACCGCCTGCACTGGCTGCTTCGCTTGGTGAAGAGGGCGGTACAAGCAATATGCATGCGGTATGGGATGGCCTGTTGCTGGTTTATGCCAGCAGAGACAGGCGTCAAAGTCTGTATCAATTGTTGCAAAGCCACCCCGCAGACGGTGACGTCAGTGCCGAGCCCGAAACCTGGGCAAACGAAAGTCTTGCGCTGGTAAATGATCCTGCACTGGCATACCTGAAGGAGTTGCGCGTAAACACGCTCACTGAAGCCTATTTTCAACAGAACTGGCCAAAAGCGGTGCGGCGTTTATCGGCAGCCGCCCAGCGCCTGGCGTATGTGTTGCAGCAGTCCCTGCAATCGTGCGGCTCATCGCGATAACAAAACCAGGGCAGACATCTCTGTGGCTTTGTGGGGCTGAGGTTTATTCCGCCCACAGTCTCATCAAATTCGCCCGCGCTTTAAGCAGCGACAGGCGAGCGTTTTGATTGTCCGCAGTGTCTGGCAGTTGCGCCAGGGCGTGAAATAAATCAAACAAAACCGCGCGCTGCTCGCTGCTGCGCACGCGACTTTGCACCCAGCCAACCGCCGCCAGGCGCTGTCCGCGAGTGACCGGCTTGATGTGGTGTAAGGTGGTGGACGGGTAGAGCACCAGTGTGCCCTTGGGCAACTTTACCTCTTCGTCGCCGTCGTGCTCACACAACACCAGTTCGCCGCCGTCGTAGCTGCCGGGATCTGACAGGAATAAGGTGAAGGACAAATCCGTGCGCGCACCGCCAATAAAGGGTTCGTCGATATGCGTGCCGTAGTGCATGCCGTCGCTGTAGCGGTTAAACATGATCTTGGCGAACTGCTTGGGCAGGGCGGCGGCATTGAAGATGGGGTGTTTGCGCAGGGCTTTTTCAAGCAGAGCGCGTGCGCCTTTGATAACAGTGTCGTCACCGCGCCCCTGTAGGTTGTTCTTGACCTTTTTTGCGGTGCGCCCGGCGGTTTTTTTGCCGTCTTCAAACAGGCTGTCGTCGTTCAGGCTGTCGCAGAGGGCATCGAGTGTGGCTTCATCAAAGAGCTGGTCGATATAGAACATCATAGGGGCATTACCTTATTCGTCAGAGCTGCCTTAAAATAATCCAATGAGAACGGTTTTTATCACCATTAAAGTGCGGTATTGTACGCCTGCTGAGATGGCATGACACCGCTTTGGCGGAAAATTTGTTGAGAACGAGGTAGATACCATGAAACGGATTAAAGTGTGGGGTACAGCAAGTGTGGTCGCTCTGGCGGGAGCCAGTTTACTCAGCGCCTGCTCTGAGCACGGCGAAGGAGAGGGCGAAGCCGAACACGCTGCAGCCAGCGCCGAGCACGCAAATCACGGTGAAGGTGAAAATGAAGGTGAGGGCACTGCCACGGCTCACGGAGAAGGTGAAGGCGAAGGCGAAGGCGAAGGCGAAGGCGAAGGCGAAGGAGAGGGTGAAGGCGAAGGAGAGGGTGAAGGCGAAGGAGAGGGTGAAGGCGAAGGAGAGGGCGAGGGCGAGGGCGAGGGCTCCGTTGATTATGCCACTGATGATATTGCCTACCTCACTCAACTGGGTTTGATGCGCGGTCATCTGCGTGTGGGTTATGAGCTGTTCAAAGCTGGCTATGTGGACGCGGCCAAAACCCATATGAAGCACCCCGAAATGGAGCTGTACGCTTCGGTAGCACCCGCGTTTACCGAGCGTTCCACCTCGGGTTTTGCCGATCAGCTCACAGCGCTTGCGACAGCGGTTGAGAGCGAGCAGAGCGCCGCTGACGTCGATGCGGCTTACCATGCGGTGTTTACAGCGATTGCGGTGAGTGAGAATGCCGTTAAACCCGCTGCCAAAACCACGGCGTCTCAGCTTAAGCGGGTCGCTAAGTTGCTAAAGACCGCAGCAAATGAGTACGCGATTGCCGTGGTTGATGGCAAAATGGAAAACGTCCACGAGTATCAGGATGCCTACGGCTTTACGCAGATTTCCAAACAGATATTGGGGCGCATTAACGCCAGTTCTGACGCCGACAAAGACGCGGTTGCGAAGGCCATAAAAATCGTCAATGATCTGACCCCGCAATGGCCGGGTTTAATGCCGCCAGCGCGTTTAAGTACCTCTGCGGCGGCACTCTACGGCGCCGCCAGCAAGGTGGAGTTGTTGGCACTGGG
>PDSN01000044.1 GCA_002748505.1 Gammaproteobacteria bacterium
AACCGTAGCTACTGCTACGCTTTTCATGATGTTTGAACAACCTTCTTTGTCCTTTTGTCCGAAAATTCCATTTACTGGTGAAATATCCGGGTTAAAAAGTTGTGAATATCTCGCAATATCGCCGAAAAGTACAAATCGTGACAGGCACGCATAACGACCGTGCCAGTAATTTGCTAACATGCGCTCTTCAGTAACAATCATCGGCCACACAACATGACGTATCAACGAGGCTTTGCTTACCGCACTCTTATCCTGTTCTTGATCGTTGCCGCTGTACTTCTTATCGGCATTCGCTACCAGCTAGGCACGTTTATTAAACACACCCCGGGCACAGCTAACGGTCTATCTGCGAAATTACTGTGTTCTGGTTTCTTTGTTTCAAACCGCAAAGAACAGGATATCATTGAGCAGGACATCAAGGCTGCCAACCTGCTCGCGCCGTTCAGCGAATACAACATCGATACCGAAAAACAGGAAGCAAGCGCCTCACTGTTTGGTTTTGCCACACAGACGGCGCGCTACACGCCCGGCTACGGCTGTACACTTTACCAAAACACGGCGCCGCAGTTTAAAGAGAAGGAACTTGTCGACCAGCCCGGCTTTGAATGGGAGCGCAGCGAACAAAACCTCGCCATTCAAACACTGCTTGAACGCATTCTGGCTGAGAACAAAGACAACCCGAAAATCGACACCCGCGCGCTGATTGTGGTCAAAGACGGTCATATTATCGGTGAGGTTTACGCGCGCGGCTATGACGCCGAGACACGATTTTTATCCTGGTCCATGGCCAAAAGCGTCACTGGCACCCTGATGGGCATTTATTTGCATCAACAACGCATCCCCGTCGACACCTCACTGGATTACCGGGAATGGCAATTTGACGAGCGCCGCACCATCACCTTGCACCATCTGCTCACCATGACCAGCGGCCTAAGCTCGATAGAGACTTACAGACCCGGCGACAACGCCACGCAAATGCTGTTTTTTGAAAATGACATGGCCGCCTACGCTCGCTCTGCCCGCAGTGCGGCAGAACCGGGCACCACATTTAATTACTCCTCGGCCAGCACCAACATTTTATCCGGCTGGTTGAAGGAGGAATTAGGCGGTGCTGAAGCCTTCCAGGAGTTTGCCTGGAACAAGCTGTTTGACCCCGCGGGCATGGACTCAGCCGTCTTTGAACCCGATGCCAGCGGCACACCCGTGGGCAGTTCCTACCTGTATATGAGCGCTCCAGACTGGGCAAAATTTGGTGAATTGTATTTAGAGCGCGGTATGTTGAACGGCAAACAAATCGTACCCAAAGACTGGATAGAATACGCCACCACCCCCGTCGAGGCTGCGCCGATGAGGGAATACGGCGCGCATTTCTGGCTCAACGTGGGCCGAGATGGCGCCCACCTGTTGCCCGATGGCTCCAGCGACACCGTGGTCGCCTCCGGTCACAATGGCCAATACCTGGTAATTGTGCCCTCGCAGGGTTTGGTTTTTGTGCGTCTTGGCTGGACCAACACCAAAGATGGCTTTGATCTTAACCGGCATTTAGCGAATATTGTGGCAACGCTTAAAGCAACGTATTGAGTACCCACAAAAAAGGCGCCATTGGCGCCTTTTTTGGGTGAAGTGTCAGCCTTGGCTTACTCTTCGTCGTCAGCCTCTTCCGCAGCGGGTTCCGGTGCGGGTTTTTCGATCAGCTCTTTGATGGAGAGCTTGATACGGCCGCGCTGGTCTACGTCCAATACTTTAACGTCGACCTCCTGACCTTCGCTCAAGTAGTCAGACACATTTTCCACACGCTCATGGGCGATTTGTGAGATATGCACCAGACCATCTTTACCGGGCAGGATGGTGACGAAGGCGCCAAAATCAACGATACGCGCTACCTTACCGGTGTATACCGCACCCACTTCCGCTTCCGCGGTGATGGTTTCGATCATGTTCACCGCCTTATCGCGGGCGTCTTGATCCTGGCCGAACACGCGCACAGTGCCGTCGTCGTCGATATCCACTGTCGCACCTGACTCTTCGGTGATCTGACGAATCGTGGCACCGCCTTTACCGATGATGTCACGAATCTTGTCGGAATCAACTTTCAAGGTCACCATGCTCGGTGCATTTTTGGAGGTTACCTCACGCGCTTTTGGCAGCACCTGGTTCATCTGACCGAGGATATGTAAACGCGCCTGCATGGCCTGTTCCAGGGCAATCTCCATGATCTGCTCATTGATACCTTCGATCTTGATATCCATTTGCAGTGCGGTAATACCTTCGGCGGTACCGGCCACTTTAAAGTCCATGTCGCCCAGGTGATCCTCATCACCCAGAATGTCAGTCAACACCGCAAACTGGTTGCCGTCTTTCACCAGACCCATTGCGATACCCGCTACGGGAGCGCGCAGCGGCACACCCGCGGCCATCATCGCCATGGAGCCAACACACACGGAAGCCATTGAGCTGGAACCATTGGATTCGGTGATTTCAGACACCACGCGAATGGTGTAGGGGAACTCCTCTTCGGTCGGCAGTACCGCCGCCAGGCCGCGACGCGCCAAACGACCGTGACCAATTTCACGCCGACCAGTAAAGCCCACGCGACCGGCCTCGCCCACTGAATAGGGCGGGAAGTTGTAGTGCAACATGAAGGGATCGCGGCGCTCACCTTCCAGGGCATCGATGATCTGCGCATCGCGGGTGGAGCCCAGGGTCACCGCGCCGATAGCCTGAGTTTCACCGCGGGTAAACAGCGCCGAACCGTGTACTTTGGCAAGCACGTCCACTTCACAGGCAATAGGACGCACCGTGCGACCATCGCGGCCATCGATACGCGCTTCACCAGAGAGAATGCGCTTGCGCACGAGGTTTTTCTCAATGTTTTTGAAAACGGCTTTGACTTCATCGGCTGAAGGGCCATCTTCTTTCACCAGTGCTGCCACCGCAGCATCGCGCACTTCGCCAACGCGGGTGTAGCGAGCGGCTTTTTCGGTAATGCGGTAGGCTTCGCCCAGATCGTCTTTAACCTGGTTTTCAACAGCTTCTAACAGCTCGGTATTGACAGGCTCTGGCTGCCAATCCCAACGGGGTTTGCCCACTTCGCCAGCGAGTTCCTTGATTACCTGAATCACCGCCTGCATTTCCTGATGGGCGTACAACACCGCGCCGAGCATTTGATCTTCCGACAATTCCTGCGCTTCCGACTCCACCATCAACACGGCGTCCTGGGTGCCGGCAACTACCATGTCCAACTTGCTGTTTTTCAGTTGCTCGTAGTCGGGGTTCAGGAGGTAGCCGTCTTGCTCGTTGAAACCGACCCGCGCCGCGCCCACAGGGCCGCCAAACGGCACACCGGAAATTGCCAATGCCGCAGAGGTGCCAATCAGCGCAGGAATGTCGGGATCGATATGCTTGTCTGCTGACATCACCGTACAGATGACCTGCACTTCATTCATAAAGCCATTTGGAAACAGCGGGCGAATAGGACGGTCAATCAAACGGGAGGTTAAGGTTTCCTTCTCGCTGGGACGGCCTTCACGCTTAAAGAAACCGCCGGGGATTTTACCCACTGCGTAGGATTTTTCCTGATAATGTACCGCCAGGGGAAAGAAGTCGCGGTCTTCTCTAGCCTGCTTTTCTGCCACCACAGTACACAGCACTGAGGTGTTTTCGACAGTGACCAATACGGCACCGGTTGCCTGGCGGGCGATGCGGCCAGTTTCCAATGTGACGGTCTGGCCACCGTATTGAAAGGTTTTTCTTACTGGATTCACAATTCTTCTCCAATTCTTCCTTATAAAAACATACCGGGGCCATTGGGCCCCGGTATTCCTGCTGGGTTAGCGACGTAAACCCAGACGTTTAATCAAAGCAGAGTAGCGTGAGGAATCTTTACGCTTTAGGTAATCCAGCAATTTACGACGCTGGTTTACCATTCTAATCAAGCCGCGACGTGAGTGGTGGTCGTGCTTGTGGGATGAAAAGTGACCTTGCAATTGCTGAATGTTCGCGGTGAGCAATGCCACCTGAACTTCCGGTGAACCGGTGTCGCCTTCGCTTTGCTGGTACTCTTTTACGATTTCTGCTTTCTCTTCTGCGCTTAACGCCATGTTACTTTCCTCTTTTGAATCTGCCCCGAACACGCACTGCGTGCCTCGTTAATAAAAGAGCCCGACCGTGCAGATTAACAGAAGGGTTCTCGCTTCCCTCTTAGGAAGCTATCAGGCGACGTGGCGCCAGGCGCCCGTCATCCAGAATTTCTCCAAGCCCTAAAAAGTCTCCACTTTCAAGGCCGATGCGCACCATACCACTATGTGCGAGTTTTGGCACCTGTACAGGGTTACCTTGGCGCAAATAAAATGCACTGATTTCCGCCAGCTCCACCTTCGGCAAATGTGCCAGCGCGCTGTCGGTGGGCAGAAGCGCGGCGTCCATTTCCGCCAATGCCCCGGTTTGTTGCATGGCCTCAAGTTGGGACAGACTCAGCGCCTGCGTCAATTCATAAGGCCCCGCCTTAATGCGCCGCAGCGCAGTCAGATAGGCACCACAGCCAAGCGCTTCGCCTAAATCCTGCGCCAAAGAGCGAATATACGTGCCCTTGCTGCAATGAATAAGCATATCTGCCTCGGGATTGCGACCGGGGCGAAATGCCGTCATTTCATAGCGGTAAACACGCACCGCGCGCGCTTTGCGCGCTACGGTTTTACCTTCTCTGGCGAGCTTATACAACGGCTGACCGTTTTGCTTAAGCGCCGAAAACATCGATGGCACCTGCTCAATAGCACCGCGAAAATTCACCAGCGCAGCCTCTACCGCCGCTTCCCCAAGATCACTGGCGTCCACATCGCTAAGTAACTCACCATCGGCATCGCCGCTGGCTGTGGTTTGGCCAAACACAAAGGTGCTGGTGTAGGTCTTGTCCGCATCCAGCACATACTGGGAAAATTTGGTCGCTTCACCAAAACACAGGGGCAGGACACCACTTGCCAATGGATCTAAAGCACCCGTGTGGCCGGCCTTGGCCGCACCGTACAGACGCCTGGCCTTCTGCAACGCTTGATTGGAACTTAAACCCAGGGGTTTATCAAGCACCAGCACGCCATTGACGGGCCTGCCCTTGCGGCGTCGTGCCATCGCTTATTCGTCCTCTGGCGCGTGATCATCCGCCTTGATCGCGCGCTGAATCAGCGCTTCCATATCGCGGCCACGGCCCACACTCGCATCGAAATAAAACCGCAGACGCGGCACACTGCGCATGGTGCTCGAACGCGACAGGGTGCTGCGTAAATAACCCGCAGCATGGTTTAACGCCTCCGCGGGCTCTTTCGCTTGCTCAGCATTGTCCACGCCGAGCATGGTAAAAAACACTTTGGCGTAAGCCAGATCACGGCTGACATCAACGCTGGTAATACTCACCATACCCACCCTTGGGTCGCGGATCTCGCGTTGAATGATGCTTGCCAAATCCCGTTGCAGATACTCCGCAACGCGCTGGGTACGACTGAATTCTCTGGCCATAATACTGCCTGCTTACAAAGAGCGGGCGATTTCCTTCACATCGTAAACTTCGATCTGGTCGCCCACTTTCACATCGGTGTAATTTTTGACACCAATACCGCATTCCATGCCGTGACGTACTTCCGCCGCATCGTCTTTAAAACGGCGCAGGGATTCCAGTTCGCCCTCGTAAATCACCACATTGTCGCGCAATACACGAATCGGCTTGGAGCGATAAACCGTACCCTCGGTCACCATACAGCCTGCAATCAGGCCAAACTTCGGTGAGCGGAAGGTGTCGCGCACTTCGGCAATGCCCACGATTTCCTCGCGCACCTCCGGAGCAAGCATACCGCTGAGCGCCTGCTTCACATCGTCGATCAGATCGTAAATAACATTGTAGTAGCGCAAGTCCACGTTTTCTTCTTCCACCAGCTTACGAGCGGAAACATCGGCGCGCACATTGAAGCCAAATATCACCGCATTGGTGGTCATCGCCAGGGTCACATCAGTTTCGGCAATACCGCCGACGCCACCGGAGACGATGTTAACCTTCACCTCTTCGTTGCCAAGGTCAAGCAGCGCCGATTGAATCGCTTCCAGCGAACCGCGTACATCGGCTTTGACCACTACATTCAAGGTCTTGCGCTCGCCGGCGGCCATGCTCTCGAACATATTGTCGAGCTTGGCGGCCTGTTGACGCTGCAACTTGCTGCTCCGTGTTTTTTCCTGGCGGAACAAAGCCACTTCTCGGGCTTGCTTTTCGCTCTCTACAACAGCGAACAAATCACCGGCGTCCGGTGTGCCGTCGAGGCCGAGAATTTCCACCGGAATACTGGGGCCGGCTTCACGAATCTTTTTGCCATTTTCGTTGAGCATGGCGCGCACACGGCCATATTGCAGACCCGCCAGCACAATCTCACCCTGGCGCAGCGTACCGCGCTGTACCAGCAGCGACGCCACTGGGCCACGTCCCTTGTCGAGGCGCGACTCGATAACAATACCCTGCGCGGGCACGTCGCGTGCGGCGGTCAATTCCAGAATCTCCGCTTGCAGCAGCACCGCATCAAGCAGCTCGTCGATGCCCTGACCGGTATGCGCGGAGACTTCCACAAACTGGGTATCGCCGCCCCAGTCTTCAGGGATAACATCTTTCGCCGCAAGCTCGTTTTTCACCCGATCCGGGTCTGCGCCTTCTTTGTCGATTTTGTTGATCGCGACAATTAAAGGCACTTCCGCAGCGCGGGCGTGCTGAATCGCCTCTTCAGTCTGCGGCATTACACCATCATCGGCGGCCACAACCAAAATGACAATATCGGTACTCTTCGCACCGCGTGCACGCATAGCGGTAAACGCGGCGTGACCGGGAGTATCCAGGAACGACACCATACCGTTGTCGGTCTTAACGCTGTAAGCGCCAATATGCTGGGTAATACCGCCCGCTTCGCCAGAGGCCACGCGGGATTTCCGAATGTAATCCAGCAGCGAGGTTTTACCGTGGTCAACGTGACCCATCACTGTCACCACCGGTGCGCGCGGCTCCTCCGTGCCCTCTTGCTGAGACAGAGATTCCTCGAACTGCTCTTCCACCTCATCGGCGCTGACCAGTTTCACCTTGTGACCCAATTCCTCCACCACCAGGGTTGCCGTGTCCCGATCAAGCACCTGATTGATGGTGGCCATCACCCCCATTTTCATCAGCTCTTTAATCACCACACCGGCCTTCACTGACATCTGCTGTGCCAGCTCGCCCACGGAAATGTTTTCGCCCAGGTTTACTTCGTAGACAATATCAACTGTTGGCATTTCAAAACCGTGACGCGAGTGCTCCTCGTGAGTTTTATTTAACCTGCGCTTGCCGCCGCGACGGCGTCCGCCCATTTCCTCGGCGTCCAGCGCACTTAAGGCCATATGGCCGCGCTGCCTGCCGCGACCGGGCGCCGCGTGGCGATCGCCGCGACCGCGAGGACCTTTGGAACGGCGATTCTTTTCCTCATCGCCGGTATTTGCCTGGGGTGCTTCGTGCAGGCGATGCGGTTTACGCACCTTAGGCGTTTCCTCGGTTTTGGCCTTGGCTTTGTTTTGTTCGGCAGCAGCCGCTTCTGAACGACGCTTCCTGGCCTCGGCTTCGGCCTGGCGTTTCGCCTCCAGCGCCGCCTTGCGTTTTTCCGCCTCTTCCGTCTCGCGTTGCTTACGACGCAGCGCCGCACGCTGACGCAACACCTCGGGGTCTAAATCCAGGGGGTCGCTGGGCTCAGCTTCAGCCACCTGCGGCTCTTCCTCCACAGGGGGTTCTGGCGCTTGTGCAGGCTCTTCGGGCTCTGGCTCGGGTTCCGCCTCTGGCTCTTCGAGTGCTGGCTCGGGCTCTGCCGGCTCAGGCACGACGACATCGGGCTCAGCTGTCTGTTGCTCGGCCACGGGCGTTTCCGTCAGTGTTTCGGCGGGGCTATCAACGACGGCTTCTTCCTCCACAACCTCAGGTGTTGAAGGTTCTTCTTCAACTGGCAGCAACGGCTCTTCGCGCTTGACATAGGTACGTTTTTTCCGCACCTCGACACTCACGGTTTTCTTACCCTGCGACCCGGTGGTACGCAACGTCCCTGTGGTTTTACGCTTTAGGGTGATGCGTTTTGGCTTCGCGCCCGATTCACCGTGACTGCGCCGCAAGTGGCTGAGCAGGGTCTGCTTGTCTTTTTCAGACACTGTCTGCTCTGCATTCTCGTGGGGCAGCCCCGCTTCTTTCATTTGCGCTAACAAACGATCAACCGGGGTTTTTACCACCTTCGCAAGTTGTTCTACTGTGACCTGCGCCATCTAATTCGTCTCCTTCACTGCTCCGGGTTTGTGCCAGTTAGCCTTGCTTTACTCAAACCACGGCGCACGTGCCGTCATAATCAATTCACCGGCTCGCTCTTCGGTCATATCGGGGATGTCTATCAGTTCATCAACGCCCAATTCGGCCAAATCTTCCATCGTAATCACACCGCGACTGGCGAGCACAAACGCGAGGTGACGATCCATTCCTTCCATATCCAGCAGGTCTTGCGCAGGCTCCTGCGCGCCCAACAATTCCTCAGACGCAATCGCCTGAGTGAGCAGTGCGTCCTTCGCGCGGGCGCGTAACTCTTCCGCGATCTCCTCGTCAAAGCCTTCGATATCCGTCATCTCTTCGATGGGCACGTAGGCAACTTCTTCTAAGGAGGTAAAACCTTCTTCTGCCAGAATCTCGGCCACTTCCTGGTCGACATCTAACTGCTCGACAAATACGCTAATGATCTGACCGGCTTCAGCCTCGTGTTTTTCGGCGGCTTCTTCAACGCTCATCACGTTGATGGTCCAGCCCGTCAACTCACTGGCGAGACGCACATTCTGACCATTGCGACCAATGGCCTGCGCCAGGTTGTCCTCTGATACCGCGACGTCCATGGTATTGCTGTCTTCATCGACCACGATAGACTCAACATCCGCCGGCGCCATGGCGTTAATCACCAATTGAGCGGGGTTGTCATCCCACAAAACGATATCCACGCGTTCGTTATCGAGCTCTCCAGATACCGCCTGCACCCGCGAACCGCGCATGCCCACGCAGGCACCCACGGGATCGATGCGCTGATCGTTGGTTTTAACTGCGATCTTGGCGCGTGAACCGGGGTCGCGCGCGGCGGCGCGAATCTGGATGACTTCTTCATAGATCTCTGGCACTTCAATTTTAAACAACTCAATCAGCATTTCCGGGCATGAGCGGCTCAAAATCAACTGTGGACCACGTGTTTCAGCGCTGATTTCCGTCAACACCGCGCGCACTCTATCATTGACCCGGAATGCTTCGCGACCGATTAAGCGATCGCGCGGCAGCAGGCCTTCCGCATTGTTGCCAAGGTCGACAATGACGTTGTCGCGGGTAACTTTTTTCACCGTACCGGCGACCAGCTCGCCCACGCGTGAGCGGTATTCATCCACCACCTGCGCGCGTTCGGCATCGCGCACCCGCTGCACAATCACCTGCTTCGCGGTTTGCGCGGCAATGCGGCCAAAGCCTACGTTTTCAACCACCTCGGTGTGTACATCACCCGGGCGCAGCTCGGGATCGACCTCCGCGGCTTCCTCTGTGGTGAACTGTGTGCCCAGCAGTGCCATTTCATCATCGGGCACCACCAACCAGCGACGCGTGGTGACGTAATCGCCGGTTTTGCGGTCAATCGTCACTTCGATATCGGAGTCTTCGTCGTAGCGCTTTTTCGTCGCTGTCGCCAGCGCAAGCTCAATCGCCTCGAAGATAATATCTTCAGAAACACCTTTTTCATTCGATACCGCTTCGGCAACCAGCAGAATTTCTTTGGTCATGTTACGCCTCACCTCTATACGCTATGGGCATTAAAACTGTGGAACCACGTTGGCTTTTTCAACGGACTCAAGTGGCAGTAAATACTCGTGACCATCCATTTGCACCACGACATCTTCACCTTCAAGCCCTGCAAGCAAACCTTTAAACTTGCGTCGCCCCTCAAAAGGTCTGCGCAAGCGCACCTCAATCACACTGCCGACATAGGCTCGGTAGTGCTCAGCTTGAAACAGCAGCCTGTCGGCACCGGGTGATGACACCTCCAGCGTGTATTCGGTGCTGATAGGGTCTTCTACGTCGAGCAGCGCACTGACGTGCTCTGACACCAGCGCACAATCTTCGACGCCGATGCCGTCTTCCCTCTCAATAAAAACACGCAAGATGGAGTGTTTACCTTGACCGATAAACTCTACACCCCAAAGTTCGAACCCCAATTCACTAACCGTCGCTGCCAACAGGCTGTGGATCTGTTTCGCTTTTGCTGACATGCCGCTCCTGTGCCTGTTTAACTTCCACACACAACTAATTTATAGATCCAACTTTCTACATACAACAACGAAAAAGCCCCTGATAACAGGGGCTTTTTCGTCATCAGGCAAAAGCGTAACACCCCTGCCAAATTTATACGCAAAACGCCGCCACGTGGACTAACAATCGCTTTGCTGCAAGCGCGCCCAGCCCCTCAATCGCCCCTGTTTTACGACACAGTGACCAAGGTTCTATTCAAGGCAAGCCAGTAAAGGCGGCGAATTATAGCAGCCGCTGGCGCGTTGGGCAAACGCTATTATCAGTAAAAAAAAGCGCGCAGCAAGTGAGCTGGTATCCTTCAGGGTATACGTTTCACCGCGAAACAACACCGCCACCGCGCGCATCGGAACAACGCCAACCAAGGTGTCGCGCGCCATGCCTGGCGCACGAAAAAAAAGGCGAACAGGATGCCTGTTCGCCTTAATGTTGGTGGAGCTAAGCGGGATCGAACCGCTGACCTCAACACTGCCAGTGTTGCGCTCTCCCAGCTGAGCTATAGCCCCGAAACTGCTAAGCTGTTGATAGTTATGCGCTTTCACGCAATTTCGCGCCTCTGGTGGCAGCGCGGGAATCAACAGAAGGCGAGCATTCTAATGAGACCAGCTTTGACTGTCAAGCAACGAGACTAACAGTTGCCGAAAAATAAGCACCGAGTTTTGTTTTTTGGCCATTGGCCAAACTGTTCAATCGGTCTCACTTGGCAATGCCCCGACATCAACGATCACCGGGGTTACTTATTGCATCATCCCGTTCCTGGATGGCTTCAAAAACATCCGTGTCAACGTCCTGATCGTGTTCAACGCCTGGCTGGGTCACCAGATCCGAACCAGAGCTATTGCCCGGGGGCTGCCATACCCCGGATGGGTCGGGCGTATTGCTGCTGCGCTCAGCTGTTTGAGGCGTACCAATACCGGGGTCACAGTCCTGCCCGTCGCCCGCGCCGGGTTGTCCCGTCGGATCGGTACCACCATTTTGCGCTTCACCGCAGTCACACGGAGCACTGTGTTAACAGCGCTACGGCAACTCGCGGTACTCGCGTTCCAGTCGCTTAGCCGCTTTTTTGGACACACCACCGAGCACATGGATCGCCTCGCGCAAACGTGCACGGGTCATATCAGGGCCGAGTAAATCCATGCCGTCGACGACGGAAAATGAGGCCGATGTGCCCGCCACGGCGATAAAAAACGGCGCCAGGAAATCCCGAATTTTAACTTCCAGATGATCGGCAATGCCCTTGAGCGCGTCCCAGATAACATCGCGTTGCCAATTGCGTTCAGCCTCTAAACGCCACAACGCAAATTGCAAATACTTAAGCCAGTCTTCCCGCTCACCGCGCAGACCATTAAAACTCGCCTCGGTAATGGGCAAACTGCCGCTGACTAAAAACGCCGTCAGCGGTGCAAAATCGCTCAGGGTTTCCAAACGTTTTTGCGCGTGCGGCAGCACTTTCATTAAATTCTCTTTGTTATACGCCCAGGCGATTAAACGCTCGGCGAGTTGCGCTTCGCTTAAATCCTCGCGCAGCCAAAGACCATTTAACCAGCGCAGTTTTTCCACATCAAAAATCGGCCCGCCGAGGGAAACGCGCTGAATATCAAATGCGCCGACCATATCCGCAAGGGTGAATTTCTCGCGTTCGTCAGGCATGGACCAACCCATACGCCCCAGGTAATTCAGCAGTGCTTCGGGTAAAAAACCCAT
Source organism: Gammaproteobacteria bacterium (assembly GCA_002748505.1). GTDB lineage: Bacteria > Pseudomonadota > Gammaproteobacteria > Pseudomonadales > Halieaceae. The sequence continues at coordinate 12,059 of PDSN01000044.1, forward strand.
GCGCTGATAATATAAAATGCTGGTGGGGTTTTTACGCTTACTGAGTTTGGATTTATCGGGATTTCTCAGCAGCGGCAAATGACACAGCACCGGCATATCCCAGCCAAAATAGTCGTACAGCAATTTGTGCTTGGGCGCGGAGTTAATCCACTCCTCACCGCGCAGCACATGAGTGATCCCCATTAAATGATCGTCCACCACATTAGCCAAATGATAGGTGGGCATACCGTCTGACTTTAACAGTATTTGCGCATCCACCATGCTCCAATCGAGTTCGATGCACCCGCGCAGCAAATCGTCAATTTCACAAACGCCCTGCTCCTCGGGCACCATCATGCGAATCACACTGGGTGCACCCGCCGCCTCACGCCTGGCCTGTTCCTCTTCAGGCAACTGTAAATCAGAGGGTTTTAAGGCGGTGCTGGTGCCCGCTGCGCGCCGTTCACTGCGCATTGCCTCAAGTTCTTCTGGCGTGCGATAACACACAAAGGCCTCGCCCTGTTCCACCAGTTGTCTGGCGTATTGACCGTAGATAGCCATGCGCTCGCTCTGGCGATAGGGACCGTGCTCACCGCCCACATCGGGGCCTTCGTCCCATTCCAGCCCCAACCAGCGCAGGGAATCCAAAATCGCCTGTTCCGATGCCGCATCCGAGCGCGTCTGATCAGTATCTTCGATGCGCAATACAAACTTGCCAGCGTGAACGCGGGCAAAACACAGGTTAAACAGGGCGATGTAGGCTGTGCCAACATGGGGATCGCCAGTGGGCGAAGGGGCAATACGGGTGCGAACGGTCATAACAGGTCACCACAAAGACTTAAGCGATTGAAAGAAGGGCGCAAATTATACGGCCAGACGCGCGCAACTAAAAGCCCGCGCGCATGCCCAGCAATACCCGATCGCCTTCAGAGAACTGGCCAAACAGACCGTTTTGTGTACCTGAGAACACATCCGCACCCACAAAGACTTCTAAATTGCTGTCCAGCCAGTACTTCAAACGCAGTTGCAGCAGGCTGTCTTTATAATCCAGCGAATACAAAGCCAGCGCACGCAGCTCCCAGAGCTCGTTCATAAAACTCTGCTGCACCAGTGCACTCACCGTTTGCTCATGGCGCTCGCGGTAAAAATCGCGCCGGTAATCTTCCAGGGTGTTACCGAACCACTGCACCGAAAGCAGCCCCTCACCCACCCGCCAGTCAAGCCCGATAACCGCGCTTAACTCGGGAGACGCCGCCACACCGCCGCCTGCTATATCGCGCGACAGATACCACCGCTCGCTCTCTCTGGCGATCTCGGCGCGCAAAGTGAAATCGGCAAAGGCAGTTGAGGCCGACGCACCCACCAAATGCGAGCGTGCAAAACTCGGATTCAAGCGTCCCAGCCATCGATTGTTGGTATATTCCACCGCTTGATGCGGCACGGGAAAATCATCGTAGTGATACAAATAGTTCAGGCTGACATCCCAACCCGCCAGAAAATGACGGAATCTGAGCCCCGTATCGCCGTCTTTCAAACCGCCATCAAGCTGATCTGGCTCGTTGATTTCTGTCGCCAAGCCTTCGGGCACCTGCGGCACCCAGCGCGGCGCGCTTACCGCAAAGGGTGTTTGCGGGTCGGCCAATTCATGGGTGCTGCTGTCGGGTATCAACAACCACTGCAAATCGCCCCCTAAAAAGGGATGTTCGATGTTGACCATCCACAGGGGAATGCGTGAGCGGTCAAAATCGTCCAAAATGAATTCTCGAAACGACTGCGGGTTCACCACGTCCAATACTTTAATACCGTCGGCCTGCCCCCAAACGACTTGTTGTTTACCAAGGCGAAGCACGGCCCTGCCCCAATCCATATCCAAATAGAATTCACGCAGCGAGGCATGAATATGTTCGCTGTTGTAAAACGGGCTGTTGCTCGCACTGTAATTTGCGGGCTTTTGTGCATAGGGCCCCAACTTACCGGCTAGGTCGATACGCAACCGGCCAATGGCAACCAGGCGCGCAAAGGATAAATCCATATCCCAGCGCGGCTCCACCTGCATCGTAATTTGCTGCACGTCGTCCGCCTTACTGCTGGCGGCCAGCAACTCTGTCGTGCCCGACAGGGACAGGCGATCACGCCATGTGGGCTCGGGCTCGGATTTGCGCTTTGATTCAGGCACAGGCGTTCTGCCTTCAGTGCGTTTTGTTTTTGGGGGCGTCTTTGCAACTGTTTGTGTCTCAGGACCACCCACAAACCACTGCGGCGCAGGAGTCTCTCGCAGTGTTTGTACTGTTGTGAGCGACGCTGGCGCAGCGCGCAGATCAAGCACCGTGCGATAGCCGTAGTTATCGTCCGCTGAAACCGGAAATAAATCGTAGCTTACGGGTTTTGCAAGCGTCACCAGCAAACCAGAATCATCTGTCGCTGTTGATAAATTCGCTATCAAACCACCACTTAAGGACTCAAGATCAAGCCCGTCGGCAAGAACACTGCCGGGCAGACTGATTTGCAGTTTTTCGCCGTCTTGCAGAAGCTTCGCCGTTGCGGCAATAGGTGCCGCCGCTTCCAACACCAATCGGGTACGACCATCGCTTTGCAACCCCGTACGCGCCTCATCGATCACCAGGGTTTGGGTAAAGGCTGTAGAGCATACGCCCAGCGCGGCAAGTGCCGCAAAACACATTATTGCTGAGCGCATTTTACAAGCCTCGTTCCAGGGCGGACTTGGTAAACAGGCGTTCGTCAATTTCTGAATCGTAATCCACTTCGGTAAACTGCAATACCGTGCTATGGCCGGTCTTACGATTGCCCATAGATAATTTCATACGTGTTGGAATGCCCTGCACCTCGGCCACTTCCAACACTTCCAGGGTTCTTAAGGGTCGGTTTTTCACATCCCAAAACTCCCCGTGCATTACCATCCAATTACTGGGGTTAATCAACATATCGACCTTGCGATAGCCCAGTTCTTTGGCGATCTTATCGCTCTTGGCGACAGCTTCTAAACAGTAAAATGCCTTGCCGTTGCGCTCAACCTGCGCGCAGGTACTGAAGTTAAAATCCTGTTCCTCTAACTTGCCGTCCAGCTTTATATCGTCGTAGCTGAAATCCGTACCAAGAAAATAATCACCGCGATCAGCAGCGGAAATACGGCGCACCTTGCGCGCGGCGGGCAGATACAACCACTGGTCATCATCGCCCTGATCTTTCGCGTAATCCCACACCAAAAACGCGGTGCCGCGCACGTTTGCAGGTGAGGTGAAAAACAACACGCTGCGCTGATTCTCACCGTCGTTTTTGCGATAAACCACGGTTTCGCGCACACGCTGTTTGCCGCGTTTGTTAGTCAGGGTCATACGCAATTTACGCGACACCTGTTCACCGCTGGCCACGGCGTTGACATTGGTCACCAAGGCCTGTGCCTCAAGCACGGGTAATTGGGCCTCACTCTCAGCGGCGTTGGCATGATTGACACCCAATACCGCTGCGCCAATCACCAGGCTCACCACCAGCGGCACACGCCAGGCAGCCCTGCTGCCCGCGCTGTCTTGAGCGTAAACGAAGGCCGGGCGCCGCCAAATCACCAAGGCGGGCAACACCGTAACGCTTGCAATAAAACTGGTCAGAATGGATAGCATAACAATCGCCCCAAAATTATTCAGCGATGAAATCTTGCTCACCATCAGCACCGCAAAACCCGCCGTAATGGCCAGACAGTTATACAACAATGCCCGCCCACAGCTGGGGTAAAACGCCGACAACACCGCCACATCATTTTTACCATGACGGCGGGCAAGCACGCGTAACTTCTCCAGCGAGTGAATGGCAAAGTCAATTCCAAGGCCAATCGCAATCGCCGCAAACATAGACGTACCCATGCCCAAGGTGATGTCCAGCGCCACCATGGCAACGTATACCCCTAATACTGTCGCAGCTACAGGCAAAAGGGTATAAAAACCTGCAGATTCCGACCGAAATAATAAGGCTGATACACTCCACACCAGCACCAGGGCTACCGCCAGCCCCAAAAAGTGGCTTTTGGCCAAATCGTCAATCCAGTGGTAGTTAAGGTTTGCGCGCCCGCTTACGGTAGCGCGCATATCTTCGCGGTTGAACTCGGTCTCGATATAGAACTCCAAGGGCTCCACAATCCGGCGCAAGGCCTGATAGCCACCGTCTTTTATCTGCACGCGCAGGTTCGCGACCTGGTAATCCTGGTCGATATCATCTTCGAAGTCCGTGGGACCAGAAAGTGCCTCGTACAGCAAAAAATACTGGGCCGCCAACTCTGCATCATCTGGCAGCGCGTAAAAATCTCGATCACCACCATTCATGGCGCGGTGCATTTGTTTTAAGTAATCCACCACCGATAGCGAGCCGCCCACTGCCGGCAGGGACTCAGCGTAACTTTGCAAGGCAGCGACACGCGCAAGGCGCTCAGGGTCTAACAGGTCACCGGGATTTTCAGTTTCGATCACAATATCCAACGTACTGGTGCCGCGCGTATGGGCGTTAATCAGTCTATCAGCCACCGCTACCGGTTCATCGGGATGAAACACATCCACCGGGTTCTCATCCACCTGCAAATGGGTAACCGCATACCCCCCTGCCACTATCACCAGCGCCACGACGCCCAGCAAAGGCTTGTACCAGTTCAGGGTAAAACGCCCGAGCAAGCCCATAAATCTTGCGAACACTGATGGCTTATCCCCACTACCCGTATACCAGCGCCCAGGCACGGGCCTGGTCAGAATCATCAATGCTGGCAGCAGCAGCAAAGTGTATACCCAGGCGACCACCACACCGATGGCGGCGTAGAGCCCAAAGTACTGAAAGGGCGGCATGTAGGCGGCATAGTACAGACCTAAAAAGCCTGCCATCGTGGTCAACGTCGTTAAGGTTACCGGGCGCCACATCACCAGCATGGTCTCAATCAGCAGCTCTCGCGGCGACCCATCGCGCTCCATCTGCATATCGAAATACGTGCTATAAATATGAATACCATCGGCCACGGAAATACCGATTAGAATCACCGGCAATGCGTTGGTGATAAGATAAAACGGAACGCCCTGAGCGGCCATTAAGCCCACGGTAATAGCCACAGCGCAAAACATAATAAGGTTACACGCCAGCGCGGGGCCAAAGCGACCGTAGGCAAAAATAAGTACCAGAGTAATAATTACCCCCGCAAGTGGCACCAGCTGCCTCGCATCGATGTCCACATACTTGGCGATGTAGCCAAAAATAGCACCTTCTCCCGCCACGTGTAATTCAACGCCCTCCGGCACAGGGATGGTTCGCAAGCGTGTCAACAACGCCTGATAGACCTGCTCGGCTTCGTTGTCATCTTCAAGCTCGGCGATTATCAGCGCAACGCGGGCATCTTCTGACACCAACAGCCCGCGGAATAAGGGAAAATCTTCCAGCTGTGCCCTTAGTTTAGCCAGCCCCTCTGGCGTATCTGGAATGTCCTCCAGAAAAGGAACCACATCCATGCCCTCATCGCTGTAGACAATGTTGTTTTGAGTGGCGAGGCTGAGCACACGCTCGGGGTTAATGCCGGGCAAGTCAATCAGTGCATCGCTCAGGGTTTGCAGTAAAGCGAGGGTCGAGGTTTGATACACGCCCTGCGCATGGGAACTTTCCAGCGCAACCACCAGAGGGTCGGTCAGGCCAAAGCGCTCGCGCACCACGTCGCGGTATAACAGGGCGGGACTATCCTTCGCCAAAAAGGCATCTGCGCGGATATCTTTTTGCAGTGTCGGCAGAAAAATGGCGAAACCCAAGGCGAACAAAAGCCCCAAGCACACAATGCGCTTGGGGCGGTCTATAATCCACTCAAACAAACGCCTCATAGGAAGGCGCCGCGCCAAGGCTTAAAGCTTAGGCAGCGAATCAAGCAACTGCTGCGCCGCCTCGCGTTCAGGGAATTTCTCGTACTTCCGCAAAATACGACGCAAGGTAATCGCAGCATCTTTGCTGTCACCTTTCATCGCCTGAATCTGCGCATAGTGAAACTCCATCGCGGGAATACCGGGGTTTAAACGCAGGGCCTCGCGAATGGTCACCAAGGCTTGATCGTACTGGCGATTTTCCGCCTGCACCAAGGCCAGGGTGTCCATCAACGGCGGTGAGTTTTTCACCAGATCCGTTGCCGTTAAAGCGTACTCCAGCGCCTGTTCAGGGTTGTCTTCACGTAAAAACCAAGCCAGATTGTTGAGCGCAACAATATTTTCGCCGTTGTATTTCAGTACTTTCTGGTATTCCTCTACGGCGGCTTTATCGCGACCACCACGCAAATAGGACTCGGCTAAACTCAAACGCACCGGGACATCGTCCTCGTGCTTTTTTAACCACTGTTGCAGGGTGTTTATGGAAACCGCCGCGCGACCCATGGAGCGCTGCTGACGCGCCACATTGAGCACACTCATGCTGTTGGGGTTTGACTTGTGCAGCTCTTGCAGCAGTGCCAGTGCCTTTTCCGGGTCGCCCTTCAACAGCGCCTGCGCAGCGTGTAACTGACGCACTGCATCAACCTCCGGAGCGATTTTATCCAGCACTTTAAGCTGCTCAGAAAGCAATGCACTGTCGCCGTCTTGCAGAGCGCGCAACGCCATTTCGTAGCGAACATTTGGCTGATTCGGTGAAAACTTAACAGCCTTGGCCAAATGCTCGCGCTGTTTTTCGTCGTCGCCCAGCGCCAAATACGCTTTTGCAATCAAAGCGTGGTCTTGGCCACTGTTAGGTATTTGCTCTAACAACTGCACCAACAGGCTGTGTGCATCGCGGGGGTTGCCCAAAGCCAGTTGGAGGCGAGCGCGCAAACGCAAGGTCAACGGAGAATTGTTTTCCTCCTCAGTCAATGTTGAAAGCTTTGTCAAAGCCTGTGCAGGGCGCTTTTTCTCCAACAGGTATTGCGCCAAAAGCAACTTGGGTTGCGGTGCTTTGGGGTGCGCGATATTGGCTTTTTCGATGTAATCGAGCATGGCCTTCTCATTGCCAAGGTACGCCTCGATACCAGCCAGCGCAAGCGTTGCCTGCAGCGAATCCGGATGGTTTGCCAACACGTCGTTATAATACTCACGCGCTTTATCGTAATCGCCTTCCTGCACCGCCATCGCCGCCAAAGCATTGTTGGCCGCCGGGCTGCCGGGCTCTAATTGAGCTGCTTTGTTATACGCCTCAATAGCCTTTTTCCGCTCACCACGCGCCAGGTACACGCGCCCCAGCAGCAACTGCGGCCCGGCCTCAACCGGCTTTTTACGACGGAATTCTTCAGCACCCGCAAGCGCCTCATCGAGATTCCCCGCACGTATTTGCGCCAGCACCTTTATCATATCCGCCAGGGCAAACTGTGGATTCATTTCAATGGCAGCTTCTGCCTGAGCGATGGCTTCGTTAGTCTTACCAGCGGTGGCCAGCCCAGCGCTCAGACGCACCTGCGCCACCTCCGAACTCGGATCAATCTCCACGACACGGTTTAGATAATCCAGCGCCTCATCGGTGCGCTGCTGCGCCACCAGAGCATTGGCCATCAGATTGAGCGCGCCGACATCGTTGGGATTGCGCTCCAGCAAGCGCTTCATCAGCTTTTCTGTCTCGGCGGGTTTGCCGCGATTGAGCAACAGCGACGCGTAGAGCTTATTGCCCATGCTGTGCTTAGGTGCAGCAGCATTAAAATCGCCCGCATAGGCCAGCGCCCGATCCATATTACCAAGGCGCAGATGCGACAGAGCCAAATACAACATGACATCGGGATAGCGGAATTTTTCCGACTCGGCGACGACCAGGGCACCCACCGCGTCTTCGTATTTCTTATTGTAAAAATGCACCAGCCCCTGGGCGTAGTTGACCGTGGGATTTTGCGGCGCAAACTTGGTCAGATATTCCACATCGCGCTGTGCAGCGTCCAGATCATTTAAACGAATATAATTAACCGCGCGCTTAAAACGATCCTCGGCGAGGTTTTTGTTGAGCTTTAACGCTTTGCTGTAGAATTCCACCGCCTCTTCGGGACGGTTTGTCGCACGGTAAATATCTGCCTTAAACGACAGTGCAGGAACGAAGTTCGGCTCCAGCTCAAGAACTCGCTCAAGCAAAATCAATGCCGCATCAAACTCATTATCCATCGCCTGCACTTTCGCCGATGCGTATAGTGCGTAGGGCATGTCCGGCGCTTCAGCCAAAGCCTGCGCGATACGCTGTTTGGCTTTGGGCAGATCGCCTTCGGTCAGATACGCCAAAGCCTGAGCACCAAGCAGAGTGGCAAGATTCTCACCCTCAAGATTATCCAGTGGAATGTCGGCGATATCGCTGAAGCGGTTCATACCCAACTGGGTGCGCGCAAGCAACGGGCGCAGGTCATCAAACTGATCCGCCTGGTCGGATTCGTAAACCCGCAGCAGCTCTTTTTCTGCCGCTAGCAGATTACCATTCTCAAAATACAACTCACCAAGTGCCTTGCGCGCGCCATAATTCTTCGGGTTGACCTGCAGGGCGTTTTTCAACTCAATTTCCGCTGCCTTTATCTCGCCTTCTGTTACAAAGGCCTGAGCACGAGCCAAGAACGCCTCATCGGAAGTATCCTGTCCACACCCGACAGCAGCTGCTCCCAACGCTAACGCCAGCGTCACAGCACGAAGTTTGGTTCTCAACATATTGTTAATTCCACCTTTTTCAGTATAACGAAATGCACTATTCTCTAAGACTCAAAACACCAGCAATAAGTCCCAAAAGTTCACATTGTACACCGAGTCAAGTGAAATAATGCAAGAAAATCATAAAACAAGCAAATCGTGCTTGCACCTTATGCCGATAACAACTAGCGTGCATCCGTCACACTAACCCCGAAAGGATATGAGTATGACCTCAGTCAGCGCCCATACCGTCAGCGCTCTGGCCAGCGCCGCTCAGCTTGCACCCTCCGCAGATAACTCGCAACCCTGGCATCTGCATTGGGATGGCGCCAAGCTGCACCTGCAATACGATGCGAAACGTGTCGCGGGAAAAACTTTCCCCGCCGACAGTCCCAGCACCCTGCTAAGTATTGGCTCGGTCATTGAGATCATTCTCACATGCGCGATGCAATGGGGTGTCACGGCACGGTTTTCTCCTAGTGACACGCCCGGCGCTGACAATGACTACGGCTATTTCGAGCTTTGCAATGAGGCGCCATCTCCCGCTGTACCTCCTCCAGCTGTCGGCGAACGCCACTGCAATCGCCTAAGCTATAAAAGCGCCGCCGTCAATGCGGCGCTTATCGACAAATACAGCGCTGCAACACAGGGTAAGGCACGCTGCGTAAGCTACACCAATACCACCGCGTTGAAAAGCCTCGCGCAATTGGCCAAACAGGCGTCACAGATACGCTTTCAAACCGAGGAAGTACACAAATGGCTGGGGCGCAGTCTGCGCTTTGATCGAGAATCCATCGCACAAGGCGATGGACTGGACGTCAACACCCTCGACCTGCCCCCGGGGGGCGGTCTTTTCTTACGCATGATCAGCGACTGGAACACAATGCGACGACTCAATCGTGTGGGCGCATACCGATTGCTGTCACACATCGATGCCGCACCGCTGGCAAAGGGCCCCGCCATCGCCTGCATCGTCGCACCGGCAACATTGTCAGCTGCGCTTGACGCGGGACGTCTTTTGCAAAGGGTTTGGGGTCTTATCAATGCCGATGGTCTCGCTGCACACCCCTACTATGTGATTGCCGATCAGCTGGCTCGACTCGACGCCGGGTTAATTGGTGAGCAACATCTCGGCCTTGCGCAGAGCATTAAGCGGGACACCGAGGCGGCCCTGGGCCTGACGCAAGGGGAAACCCTGCACATGATGCTTCGTCTGGGCGAAGCGAAAAAAACCGCGGTTCGCTCCAAACGCGTACCCCTGGACAAAATACTGAGTGGCGTATGAGCGCCCCATTTCACAGAAGGGTCAGGCCGAAGCCGTCATCTGCTTGAGTTTGCGCCTGACCACCATCATGCCGAGACGCGTCAAAGGGTTGCGATAACCGCCGGGGCGCCATGTTTTCACCAGGCGATTGCGATAGGCGTCAAAATGCAGACCGTGCGGCGCCGCGATCACATCGCCGCGTCCAAGCAGAATTTTTAGGGCCTGAGTACCTGCCATGCCCGCACACAGGTCGCAGGCCATGCCGGTAGAAGGACCTTTTTTTGCGGCAAAATCAACTCGGCTGGAGTCGGCCAAATAAGGCACTTGTAACATAGCGGGTGACAAGCCCATCAAAAAGCGCACCGATTTTTCAAGCGCGCTTTGCCCCGCCAAACCAAAATAATCTTCAAAACTCGTTTTACCCGGCATAAAAGCTAAAAAGGCCACACCCATTCCTAAAGGCGCAGCGGTAATAGCGGGAATACCGCGCTCGGCACAGGCGTTAAACACAGCCTCGCGCAGATCCAGGACAAAAAAGTCCAGCGAGTCTACGTACAGATCGACACCGTCTAAAAAAGTATCGAGATTGTCAAAGCTGACACCCTTGGCAAAGGTTTTAAGATCCAGCTCCGGGTTAACATCTTTGGCCATACCAGCCATAACATCGAGCTTGGGCTGACCAATATGCGGAACCGTTGCACCGGCCTGTCGATTAAAATTCGCCAACTCGAACTCGTCCAGATCAGCGATATTAAACGCACCGACACCAAGCCGCGCCAGAGTCATCAGATGGCTGCCGCCAACACCTCCCAGGCCCGCTATCGCCACTCGGCTTTGACGCAGGCGTTGTTGCTCGGCCTCGGTAACCCAGCCTATATTTCGATCAAACGCCGCTAAATAGTCAAACATACAACACCTCTTTGCTAACCAACGTCCAGCATCGTTTGCTTTCTCGCATCGGTCAACAAAGAAAACTGGTTTTCGCAAAACCCTTGCACTGCCTCCACCGCATCGGTGTTCAAAGTACAGCAAAAATCCTTGTACATACGGTTACACCACTGGCGAAGATCAGGTGATATGGCATTTAACACAGCATCACCATCAGCCGTATAGGGTGCACGAATACCATGGTACTCCAAATCCTCTCCCGCCCGCTCAAAATGAACTCCCGAGCGGCGCAGCAAACGCGGCAGAAAAGGCTCCATCACCGCATAGGACTGGTTGCGCCCGCACATGCGCGACAACACCAGCGCTGCGACATAGCACGCACAGGCAATCAGCGGCAGACAGGCCCGTTCAGCTTTGCTGAAACGCTTAGAAGCTTTCGTGCCGGGAGAAAACCGTCGAAATTCGGGAGCTACCGCCAGGCGCGATACTTCATTGACGACCTCGCGGTTTTTAGGAATAGCCGCACGGTGAGAAGAAAACAGCGCGCTGCTGCAGTATCGCTCCACCGGTAACACTGACTGCCCCTGACTTGCGACGATGCGCACACAGCCAGCACTACGCTTGGTGCTTCGATGCAGGATCAAACAGTGGATTGCCTGGGCGTCAAACTCATCCACTTCCAGCTGATGGGGAAACTCCTCGGCACACTCGTACTTGAACTCCTCACAGTACACTGCGTAACGCATGCGCATCAGTTCCCGCATTTGCTCAGGGGTTTGTACTACCTGAACCGCAAAATGCTGCTCAAAAGCGTCAATCAGCTTACTTCGTGCCCTAGTACTTAGCTCAGTAAACGAACCAGAAGTCGCCCCCAACTGACTGTTTAAAGAGCGAAATCGCTGTAGAATTGAGACAACGTCATCCGCTCCACCACCGTTTTGCGAATCCTCGACAAGTAACAAACTCTCGGAAAAATCAAACACGTCTGACTACCTCAATATTCTCGCCACAAAGATCGCATGACTGTGACCTGCGTCGCAGCAGCATACTCATCCACACCTCTTACAAACTAAAGACTTACCACGCCCTTCTACCATACCAGCGGTGCACCATGTTGTTTCGTTCGACATTATCAACGCAACATGTCCACCACATACCGACGCCCTGGCAAATTCGCTCATGGCCCTGACCCACCCTCAAACCGCCCCTGTGCCAGCGCGCGAAACTGAGGGGATGTGCGAATCTGCTCATACAAGCCACGCAAATCGGGCGTCATGCCGTCAAGCACTCGCGCGACATCTGTCATGTAGGGCGCACGCATGCCGTGATAATCCATCGGCTCACCGATAGATGTAAAAGCTATCCCCGAACGGCGCAGCAACCGCGGCAGAAATGGTTCCATCATGGCATAACCACGTTTGCGCCCGGTCAATTCCCCTACGGCACAAGCAGCCATATACGCGGCGACTGCAATGAGTGGAAACACCCGCGTTTCGTTACGGGCAAACTCCGAACCCAAACGCCCACCCAGTGGCGTTTTCGTCTCGCCGTGGCGCCTGCGAAACGCCTTTCGTACCGCCAGGCGCGATAACTCAGAGGACTCGTGCCGATGTACCTGCAAATCAGCCAGATGAGCTGAGTCCACGGCTTTCGCGCAGTGAGCTTCGATGGGTAAGAGATGTTCAGGCGAACCGTTGACTAATCTGACACAACCCGCCGCGACGCCACTTTGTCGATGTACTATCAGACAATGGGTCGAATACTCATCAAACACATCTCGTTCTAGCTTATCGGGGAAGGCTTCCTTGGGTTCGTAGGCAAATTCTTCGCAGTAAACTTCGTAACGAATACCGTAAACCTGCTCTTTCAAAGAATCTGTATCAGCGACTAACACATCAAAGTAGTCGGCAAATAAGCTAACAGGTTCTGCGCTCCTATCGATCACGCGACCCCCTCACCAACCCCAACGAAGGGAAATAAAACAAAATGTGCGATAAATATCATATAAATTCTCTACTACCTTGAAATGCCTTGCCTGTTTGGCTGCAGCACACCATCCACAAAGCCCTGCAAAGCCTTTTCCAACATGTTTGCCACGACCTCAAAGCCCGCTTCGTTGCCAAAATAAGGATCGGGCACATCCAGACCAGTATCAGTACTGGCATAGTCCATAATCTTCACCAGGCGCGTTGCAGATTCAGGCGGCAAACGCTGTTCAAGCTCAGTCAAAATGTCACCATCCATGGCCAAAATATAATCGCATTGTAAAAAATCCCCGGTATTTATACCTCGACTTTTAATGCCTTTAGCGCCAATACCGCGTTCCCCAAGCACATTCAAAGTACGCGCATCCGGCTTTCTGCCGGTAACCGTCACCTGTGTTCCCGCAGAATCAACACGGTAGTCCCCCGCCAGCCCGCGCTGCTTCAACATCGCTTTCAACATGGCTTCGGCCATCGTTGAACGGCATAACATCGTTGAACGGCATAAGTTGGCTTTACACACAAACAAAATGCGAGGTCTTGCCCACCACCAACGCAAAATAACTCCTCCGCTACCGCGCAACCATCATCAACAATGCAAGCACACTCATCAATGCCTCGCTCAACACCACCAATTCCTCATCCAACACTACCGTAAGACCGCCCTTTCGTAAGAATTATCACGAACAGCGCGAGGCAAAGCAGCCCAATACGACTTATTTACGCGAATTTTGGCAAGTTTTCCACAAAGCCGCAGTGACAAAGCAAACTTTTACACATAAAAAAACCCAGTTTTATATAAAACTGGGGGTTGCGGTTTATTTACCGAGCGGTGCATGCCAAGCGATACATTGTCACGAACAATACGCAGCAACGCAGCTCCGCGCGACCTTATTTACGCGAATTCTGGCAGGTTTTCCACCTAGTTGCAGCGACAAAGCAAACTTTTAATCGGGTAGGTGGCAGCATTACTGCTGCCACCTCCCACACCACCGTACGTACGGATCCGTATACGGCGGTTCATTGAGATAATTGCAGCTTAGCAT
>PDSN01000032.1 GCA_002748505.1 Gammaproteobacteria bacterium
GCCGTAGGTTGAACCGTGGGTACCAAAGCAAAAGCTGGGTGCCACTTTGTCAGTGGTCAACATGGCGCCGATAGGGAAACCGCCGCCCATGGCTTTGGCTGTGCTGAGAATGTCAGGGGTAACGCCAAGACCCATGTAGGCATACAGCTCGCCGGTGCGGCCCATACCGGTTTGCACCTCGTCAAAGACCAGCAGGGCGTTGTGTTCATCACACAGTTCGCGCACGGCTTTGACAAATGCGGGATCGGCGGGGATAACGCCACCTTCACCTTGAATAGGTTCCATGACGACAGCGCAGGTTTTTTCAGAAATCGCGGCGCGCAGGGCGTCGATATCATTGTAGGGCACATGGCTGATGCCGCCGGGGACAGGCTCAAAGCCTTCCCGGTATTTTGCCTGACCGCCGACGGCGACGGTGAACAGGGTGCGGCCGTGGAACGCTTGATGGAAGGCGATGATTTCGTTTTTCTCGGGGCCGAAATGGTCGTAGGCGTATTTGCGTGCCAGCTTAAAGGCCGCTTCGTTGGCCTCGGCACCGGAGTTACAGAAGAAGACTTTGTCCGCGAAGGTGTGTTCGATAAACTTTTGCGCAAGGCGCAGAGCGGGTTCGTTGGTCATGGTGTTGCTCAAATGCCAGAGCTTGCTGGCCTGATCGGTGAGTGCTTTCACAAGCGCGGGGTGACAGTGCCCCAAAGCACTCACGGCGATACCGCCAGCGAAATCTACATATTCTTTGCCCTCGCGATCCCACATGCGTGCGCCTTCGCCGCGTACGGGAATGATGTTGGCTGGGTTGTAATTGGGTACCATGACTTCGTCGAACAGGGCGCGATTGACGAGAGTATGCGACATCGTGTGCTCCTTATTAGGGTGATTTTGCGTGGGTTATCGGGGTTTTTGGCAGAAACTGTCCAGTTGAGGGTTGCGTCTGCCAAAAGGACAAGTGTATACCCCTGTTTGGGGAGTGTAAATGAACGGCAGAGGATTGCCAGGTGCGTGCGGCTGCGTCTATCGGTAATTTCACTGTTATCAGGGTTTTACATGCCGCGTTGTCGCCGTTAAACTGTGCGCTTTTGCGGCGGAGTGCCTATGTGCTCTGCTCGCTCGTCCGACTGACCACACGAGCTGATCATACAAGAGAGTAACGTCTATGACTGACCAAAAAGCGACCAACGTGCAGTGGCACGAGGGTGATATCACGCGCGCGCACCGTCAAACCCTGCTTGGCCACAAGGGTGCAACTTTATGGTTTACCGGCCTGTCTGGCAGTGGCAAGAGCACAGTGGCTGTGGCTCTGGAAGCCAAACTGCACGAGATGGGCATTTTATGTTATCGCCTGGACGGTGATAATGTGCGCCTTGGTATCAATAAAAACCTGGGGTTTTCTGCGGAAGACCGCAAGGAAAACATCCGCCGCATCGGTGAGGTGTCAAAACTGTTTGTGGATGCGGGCGTGGTGGTTTTATCCAGCTTCATCAGCCCCTATCGCGAAGATCGCGAAACCGCCCGTCAGCTGCATCAGGCGGCGGACATGGATTTCATCGAAGTGTTCGTCGATTGCACTCTGGACGTAGCAGAACAGCGCGACCCCAAGGGCTTGTACAAAAAGGCACGAGCGGGAGAAATAAAGAATTTCACTGGCATCGACGACCCCTACGAAGCGCCGCAAAACCCGGAAATTCATCTGCACTCTGATCAGCAAAGCCTGGACGAAGAG
This sequence comes from Gammaproteobacteria bacterium, assembly GCA_002748505.1. Taxonomy (GTDB): domain Bacteria; phylum Pseudomonadota; class Gammaproteobacteria; order Pseudomonadales; family Halieaceae. Next base: position 1,718 of record PDSN01000032.1, read on the forward strand.
CTTGTGTTGATTTTAGACGCGCTGCGCCAGCGCGGCATTATCAAGTCATCAGTTGCGCACGATTAAGCTCGTGCTCTGATGTGTTAGACCCGTATTTAGCAAGGAGAAGTACATGATTAAGCCACACGGCTCGGATACCCTAAACCCGCTTTATGTCCGAGATGACAGCCGCGGCGAGGCTCTGCTGGCGGAGGCTGAAACCCTGCCTTCGCTGTTACTCAATTCCGCTGCAGCGGCCAATGCGGTGATGCTCGGCGGCGGTTATTTCAACCCCCTGACCGGGTACATGGATCTCGCCGACGCCCTGTCCGTGGCAGAGAAAATGTACACTACCGATGGTCTGTTCTTCCCCGTGCCCATCGTCAATATGACCGACGATGAAAGCGTGCAGGCGGGCACCCGTATCGCCCTGCGCGATCCCAACGTGGCGGGAGAGCCGGTGTTAGCGATTATGGATGTGACAGCGGTCGAGGAGGTCAGCGAGGCACAGATCAACACCATGGCCGAGCAGATTTTCCGTACCCTGGATGACAATCACCCCGGTGTGGCCACTTTTAAGTCGCTGGGCAGACGCATGGTGTCCGGTGCTATCGAAGTGCTTAACTTTTCCTATTTCCAGACCGATTTTCCCGACACTTTCCGCACGGCTTATGAAATTCGCGATGAAATCAAGGCGCGCGGTTGGGATACCGTGGTGGCCTTCCAGACGCGCAATCCCATGCACCGCGCCCACGAGGAGCTGTGCCGCATGGCGATGGAGCAGTTAAATGCCGATGGCATACTGATCCATATGCTGCTGGGTAAATTAAAACCCGGCGATATTCCAGCGGATGTGCGCGATGCGGCGATTCGCAAAATGGTGGAAGTGTACTTCCGTCCCAATACCGTGATGGTAACGGGATATGGTTTTGACATGCTCTACGCTGGCCCGCGCGAGGCGGTGTTGCACGCGGTGTTTCGTCAAAACTGTGGTTGCACCCATTTGATTGTGGGGCGCGATCACGCGGGCGTGGGGGATTATTACGGCGGTTTTGACGCGCAGACCATCTTCCGTGAAGAAGTGCCCAGCGATGCGCTCAAGCTGAAAATTTTTGAGGCAGATCACACTGCTTACAGCAAGAAGTTAAATAAAGTTGTGATGATGCGCGATGCGCCTGATCACAGCAAAGAAGATTTTGTTCTACTCTCTGGTACCGCGGTTCGCGAGATGCTGGGTAAAGGCATTGCGCCACCACCGGAGTTTTCGCGCCCCGAAGTGGCGCAAATTCTGGCGGACTACTATCAGTCACTGGATGCCTGATTTGCATGGACTACGATTTGTTCAACGGTGATGCCGACGGCATCTGCGCTTTAATACAGCTGCGTATGGCGCAGCCGCGCGAGGCGCAATTGGTCACCGGGGTCAAGCGACACATCAATTTGCTCGATGATATCTCGCCCACTGCCGGTGATCGTGTCACTGTGCTGGACGTTTCGATGGAAAAGAACGCCAGAGGGCTGCGCCAGGCCCTGGCCAGCGGCGCATCGGTGTTTTATGTGGATCATCACTTTCCCGGCGAGATTCCCGATCATCCCAATTTGCAGGCTATTGTCAACGAGTCTGCCACGGTGTGCACGGCTATTTTGGTCAATGGCCATTTGCGCAACCGCTACCCGCGTTGGGCGGTGGCGGGAGGGTTTGGCGATAATCTGCGTATTGTTGCCGCAAAACTTGCCGAGGCGAACGGCATTTCAGGCGCCGATACCGAGGCTTTGCAGCATTTGGGCGAGTGCATAAATTACAACGGCTACGGCGCGGCAGTGGAGGATTTACACTTTGCGCCGGACGCGCTTTACCGCAGTTTATACGCAGCGCAGGATCCGCTGAGGTTTGTGCATGAAAGCCCGGACTATCAGCGGCTAAGTGACGGCTACGCGGCAGATATGGCGCAAGTACAGGGCCTTAAGTGCGTTGATGAAATTGATACCGCGGCGGTGTTTGTATTGCCGAATGCGGCCTGGGCACGGCGTGTCAGTGGTGTGTTTGGCAATGACCTCGCCGCGAACTACCCCAATCGCGCCCACGCGGTGCTTACCGAAAAAGCCGATGGCGGTATGCAGGTGAGCGTGCGCGCGCCTATGAGCAAGCGCGAGGGGGCCGTGGATCTGTGTCGCCAGTTTCCAAGTGGCGGTGGTCGCGCGGCCGCAGCGGGCATCAACCATTTGCCGAGTGAGTCCGTTGCTGATTTTGTGGCAAAATTTTTTGCCGCCTATGGGGCGTAGTTGACCAAACCGTGCTCCTTGTGCAGCCTCGCGAGGTGGGGCTACTGGTGGTGCGCTGTATTTTTCTTTTCCACAAACGCGGCTCCGGCGTTTTTATCCCGTGCAGATGCTATGATAGGTAACGTGGCATGTAATTGTGGAGAGTTACTATGACCCTGCCTTTAAACACACTCGAAGTTGCCGCCCTGCTGTATTTTGTGGTCGTGTGGGCGAGCTATGCTTACTACGCCAAATGGCGCGCTAAAACTTCCCATAAATCATCTTTGTCGCGGTCATTGTGTGAGCATCGTCGATTGTGGGCGAGGCGTTTTTTGCTGCGTGATATGCCGATGACGGATGCTGCCCTGCTCGCCAATCAGGAGCGGGTGGTGGGTTTCTTTGCTTCCACGACCTTGATTATACTTGCTGCAATCTTAACGGCGATGGCGAACAGTCATCGCATCGCGGAAATTACTTCGCATATTCCACTGTCGGAATTACAAACCACGCGACAGGTCGAGGCCAAGTT